>NYTZ01000073.1 GCA_002683735.1 Flavobacteriales bacterium | reverse complement strand
CTCCTTGGAAAGTGGTGCGGGTTTGATTGTCCCAAAGACGCCCATAGTAGTTGACGGGGACCAATTTCAAATCGCCCGCTTGAATTTCAGAATATGATCTTCCGTTTGAGGTGATGACGGGGACGTTTCGGTCCGTCATCAATTGAGCGTATCGGCTGTTTGTGTAATTGAACAAGCCGCCTTTCTGAGAGCCAGTGGGGAAGTTGGCAGCCCAATTGAGGTCGAGGTTCCCGGTCTGATTCGGATTGAGCGAGGACCATGTGTTGCCCGACCTGCGAATGCCCACCCAATACCGGTCTCTTTTGCTTACTGATTGTCCCAGGAAATCTGGTACGTCGCCTGGACCGTCGCCTTGAATAAAGCTGATCTCATTATCGCCGTCAGTGGGGACGAACGCATGCTTACGGTAGTAGTGGTACCATCTCCAATTTGACACTTCATTTTCGGACATGATATAGGCTGTTCCGAGGGAGCCGTTGCCTTGATCAGCACGGAAATGCAATGATCCCATATCCCAGTTATCCAAAGAGAAGAGATAGGATGGTGTGCGCTCGAGACCCGGGAAGTTTTTGAATCCGGGTCCNTTGAGATGTTCTGTTCCTCCGAGCGGGTGGGGAATCACATCCTTCCAATCTTCATCTGCACCACCAAGCGTGTGATAGAAGCTATTTTCTGCATTAGAAACAGCCCCCCAATGCCAGTAGACCGCTGAACTAACGCCTCCGATCGGTCCATTGGATGTAGACGCATCNAGGCGGGCATTCAGCCAGGCNCCTGGNNCGTTCAGTTGGGCTGCCAAGGACGCTTTTTTCGGTTGTGAAAGCTGNGCGTTCAAGNAAGAATATGGAACCGAAGTCAGCGTGTTGGAGAACGATTTCTTTTCGCGGTCGTAATAGAAGTAGTCCCGGTATTCGGTGCTGTAATTCCCAAACATGTCCGCAGTTGAAATACTGTCCATCGCCAAATATTCGGCCCCTTCGAGGTGGATGGTCTTGTTTTCGACACGTTCCAAGGAAGTCGAAATGTCGAGTGTGTTTAGGTCGTTGGCTACATCCGAACCGCTGAATTCCTGATAGTGTGTTGGACGCCATGCGAGGAGGGAGTCGCCGAAGAAAGTCTGCTCTGTCGGTTGCTGGATTAAAGCAATGTTCGTCCCTCCCACGCTGGTGCCCGTGCCATAGCTGGCTACGACCAATTTTTTGTTCTGGTGGTCGGCCGTCTGGTTCAGGTTGGAGCGATCGTAATCGACGTCAACAAATGTTGACCCGTCGAAGACGTTGAAGGTTCCCTGCATTTGAGGCTGCTCCAGGCTCCAAGTGGTAATGGAGCTGGTATCAGCCCCGTTATTGAGAAGCCAGGTGGGATTCTCAATGTCATCGACGGCCAACGGACTGCCTGTGATGCTGTCTGTCAACGTTACCGGGCGCAGTGCGTAAATGTTCACGGTTTCGTTGACAGAGCCCATCGGCAAAGTCTCGGCAGTTGGCGTGCTCAACAAGGTGCTGAAGTTGCCCGCATCTTTTACTTCCAACTCGAAGTCCTGTCCAAATTGAATCGAGGTGAAATTCTCGAAAATGTTAAGCTCTCTTTTGTATTGACCTGGGATGTTGAAATCCCAACTGAGGTCCTCATATGGCCCCTCAATTTCGACCTTGCCGTCAATGCTAGATCCTGCATAGGCCATNAAGGTCAAGGGGACGCGACGGTTGGCATCGACCACGTCACATACGCCATCTTGGTCTTCGTCCCCAGAGATGACGTATCCGGAACCATCGAGGGCACCACTACAGTAGGCACAGGCTTCATCCGCGAAGTATTGGCAATTCCAGTATTCCGAAGGAAAGTCGGGGTGGACATCTTGATTGTAGTCGCAGGCTTCCGGATTTCCGCACCCCACCTCTTGGACACACCAAGTCTGCCCTCCAATGATGGTGTCGCCAAACATGACAATGCCACTGCCATCTACATCACCACTGCACTCTTGGCAGTCATCTTCGGTGTAGATGCAATATGCCGGGATCAAGTACCCTTCAGAGCCGAGACTTGGTGGCGTGTAAAGAATGGTGCCCGGGGTTTCTGTGGCACCGGTTGGGAAGAATTCATCACTGGAGCTGACGTAGAGAACCGTATCCAGACCCTGCTTCAAGGCATTGATGTTGTAGTTACATGCTGTGGTGTCCATGCACCCCGTGCAACGCCATGCATCGACGCAGGATCCGTCGTCATAGGTGGCGGTGGGGTTGTAGTTGCAAGCGGTCTCATCCATGCAGCCTTCATACTCGTCACAGATGTCGTTGAAGTTGTCGTCCGAGAGACAGATTCCAGCACAGGTATACTCCGAAGTTGGGCGATGGGATTGAATGCGCCGCTCTGTTCCGAGATACCCTTCAGTACTATAGATCGAGGCAGTGCCGAATTCTCCGGAGATGGTGATTTCCACATCGCCATAAAAGAGANNAATCTCCTCGCCGACGGCATTTGAGGTGGCGTCGCTTGGCACCACGGTGGTGACGGATTTTGCGGTGTCTCCAGTGACCGTAACGTATTCCTGCTGTTCTGCAATCAATGTGAGGGGCGTTTCGGCAGGAACGTCGAACAACGTGTAAGTTCCGAAGCCCATCAGGTACATCCGAGAGGGATCGTAATCTCCGTAACCGTTCAATTGGAGGGTCAGATTGCCGGCTCCATCCTGGGCGAGGGCGACGTCGGAGAAGACGTCGAGACATTCGCGGGCTTCAGTGTGGTCACAGAGCTCATTGTTATTGAGGTCATAGCCTTGCAGGACCTCAAATTCCTCATGGGGGAATTCAAAGAGGGCATGGGCTGGGAATGCACCACTGAGAATGACGCCATGATTGGGCATGGGAACCCACTCTCCGGGAGCAGGGTTCGTCTCAGCGATGACTTCATTACCATTGATGTCGTGCCATGAACGTTGCGCGTCATTCAGCCACATCTGGGCATAGTCGTAATATCCGTAACGGTGTCCTTCAATGAAGTCGTCGGACCGGCCATTGAAGTGCACACCGTCATGCCAATTTTGATAGACGGCGGCTGAAGAGTCCCTCAAGTTTTCCCAGGCTCCCTCAGCCCGGTCGTCGCTCACCCCAATCCACAGTTGGTCAACTGTATTGAATCCGCCGCGGCGCATGAGCTGGACAATTTGGTCGTTCTCTTCTTGGGACCCAATGCGAACAAAGTGCTCTATGAGCTGGTCGCTCGCGTAGTCTTCGTTTGACAACATGTCCTCCATGCTAATGGGAGACGTGGTCATGTAGTATTTACTTGAGTCGGTCTTACCGATNTAGGTGATGGGCAGTTGACTGAGCTCATTCCGATCGCGCAAGCAATTCTCACAGTCGGAAATCGGATAAGCACAATCCGTCAGCGTGTCTTTTGGCAATTCAATGAGTGTGACCCTTGGCACGTCATGCGTTGGACACGCNGGATTGCCACTGGAGACGTCATCGTATCCATTGATGCTGCTTGTGGCGAAATTGAACGTCGGCGTACAGAAAGTGGCGGGGAACTCCAAGATCAAATGCGCCAGATTGACTTGCTCGATCAGGTTGTTCTCTTCATCGTGGTAATAGGTGTACCCTTCTCGGGTGGTATGCACCCACTGGCCTGCTGAGGCATGGGTGGCGTCTTGCCCAGAGGAATGGCTTTGAATCCAGGAATTGGTCGAGTCTGCAATGGCCTCCGTCCACATTTGGGCGTAGTCCATCAAGTGGTCAGGAATGTCTGTTCCACGGAGGAAGTTGGGNTCNGTGTCNGTGTTGGCGTCCAGCAACCAAGGGGCGTCGTTGATGAACACGTGGGAAGAGTCTCTCAGGAACGTCCAGTTCCCTTCTCCGATGCCAACGTTGTTGTCGTCGGTCAGTCCAAGCCAGATTTTGTCGATACTCGCCTCGTTCAGGAGATTCAGTAGGCCGCTATTTTCGGCTGATGAATTCACCACCAAAAGGTTGGGTTGGATTTGATTCCAGCGGATCTGTTCGTGCGTTTTCCAGGAGTGCAAACTGGTGGTGTCGAGCTTGGANGCATAGTATCGGCTTCCTTCAAAATCACCAATCCAATTGAAGTCTTGTCCTCCGAGGCTTAGCTCGCGCGCGAAGTCCAAGGCAAGGCTGTCCGAAAAGTCGGTGCGCGTCGCCAACATCATGGCATCTCGGACGTTGCGATGAGGTTGGCAATGCCGCCACCCAATGCTTCTGCATCTTCTTTGGCTTTCTCCCAAGCGACAGGTTCTCTCGACTTGAAGATGCGAGTGGTGTCCGTCGCTCCGATTTGCTCGTAGTCTAGGAAAGAGTAATTGATGTAAGGATCGGTGGCGTCGGGGTTGTAATTGCAGGCTGCGGGATCCATACAGCCATTGATTTCATCGATGTCGAGGATGCCATCCAAATCGGAGTCTCCGGTCACCATCAAGGCGCGTGCCTGGTTCGTGAGGGTGTCGCCTGGTGTCCAGTGGGTGTCGCCCAAATCTTTGTACTCGCACCAAATGGTCTTATTTGGAGCATTGAAATACATCGGGTCTACACCGGCGGTGTCCATGGCTGCTCGGAAACTGTAATTGAAGGCGTCTGGATCGGTGCAACCGAAATCGGGTGTTGGGTTGTGGCTGATGCTGATGACGTTCCGCTCAAATTTCCGTGTTCTGTCGTCGAAACGGCTGGGTTGACTGGCCAGCGTGTCGTTGACAATGAGGGTGATGTCGGATTTGCCGAAGTCGTCCGATTGCGGGGTGTGGCGGTAGGTTGCCGCTTCGCTCATGTGCAAGCGGCTGGTTTCACCAAAGGTGAGCGCACGGTCCCACACTGCGATGTCATCGAAGCTTCCCTTCCAAATTTGGGTGCCGTCGGTGGATGAGCCAAAGCGAACATTGGCTCCGCCAAGCAAGGGCAGTGTGCTTTCATCGTCCATGACGACTTCTTCGCCATTCATGTAGACAGTTTTGGTGCCTTCGGACGGTGTGACCACCAAAACAAAATGGTTCCAACTGTGGTTCCGAACTGGAATTCGATAAACACTGGAATCCAATTTGAAAGTAAGGCTGTCCGCTTGCAGGACAGCGTCCAGACGACCTCCTCCTTCAAGGCCATTGGTCATCAGGGTTTTNTGATGGTTGTCCGTGGTATCTGAGGTGAACCAGAAAGAAAGGGTGAATGGAATGGAAGCTTCGGAGGACTCAAAATGAGCAGCGTCCAATTCAATTGCATCTGCACTGGAAGAGATCCTCATNGCTTTTCCAGTTCTTCCGAAGCGATTCGAGGTTGGGGTCCATGTGCTGAACTCATCTGCGTCGAAAGACTTCCAGACAACAAGGGTGGGGTCTTCATCATCAAAATAACCCAGTTCGGTACTGGCGTCATTGAGTGCAGGTACATTCGTGACGTCATTGACTACGCCCCGTGTCACAGAGATGAGGGAGTCTAANGCGTCCGCATTTTCGTCGATGAGATTGCCTTCTTCGAGGAGGGACAAATCAGACTGGATGTCCGTTCCTGTGAGGAAAGCATCTTCGGCCAGTCCGTCAAAGTCAAGTGCCCAGACTGTGCCTTCGTAGATGTGATCTTCTTCCGAGCCGACCTGGATGTTGCCGGAGAAGCGCGTCGGGTCTTGCGTGTTGTAGACTGTGACGTCCACATGACGAAATTCGGTGAACCCTTCGCTGTCCGTGAAGGCCACGGAAATTCGGTTGTTCCCCGAGAAGTTGAGATCAGGCAAGTACTGGTAGTCCGAGCCCACCAAACTCGTGCCATAACGGCCGTTGTTAGGCTGAATGAACAAGGGTATCTCGACATGGGCCTTGAAGCTGGTGCTTAACAAGCCGGTCGAGGTGGACTCTTGGCCTACCGCCTGATTTTCCACNAACTTGAAGCACGCCTGCCCTGCTGTGCAATCACCGGTATTTCCGATGAATACGGCCTCGTGGGACACGGAGTTCCAGACCCCATTGTCTTGAAGGTTGGCGTATTCTCCCACCAGGCCTTTTTTGTGCCAGACGAGCGCCATCTCTGCAGCATTGCTAAAGGTGGTCAGGTGTGCACCAGGATGGAGTTGTTCCGCAGCAAATCGAGCTGCATACCAGCTGCTGTACTCGTTGATGGACCGAACATACAAGGAGCTGTCGGTAGAGGCAATGAGCTCCCACTGCATGTTATTGCCATCCACCGCGAAATCGAGGGTGTCGGGCGAATGGATGTTCGGGTGATTGTCAAAGTAACTCAATGGAACCAGTCCCTCATCACTTGGTGATGCAATGCTGAATGCGAGGGTGTCGTCTTCCAAAGCACGCAGGTCACCAAAGTTGGCCGCGTAATCTGTGATGCCGTCAGAGTTGAGGTCGTTGACGACAAGGGAGTCGTCGTTCCACGTGAGGCCCTGGTAAGTCTTATCCATAAGATAGACTTCCACTGGCGTGGGTTCATTGAAGTCCTTGACATCGAAGGTCCAGTTCAAGGTGCTTTCAAAGCCTTGGTCATCGGTGATGTCCATGCTGACCGTCGACAGACCCGAGAACATGGCAGCGGGCGAGAACTCATAGGTGATATCAAGGGTGGTGCCGTCGTTGTCCGCATTGGCCACGGCCAAAACCTCAAACGAGCCATTTTCAGCCACCACGACATGGCGTTCCATGAACGTCGCGAGGTTCAATCCGTCCAAGTCCAACAGGGTGATGGTGTTCCGGAGGGTGGCGTCCTGGTACCACTGCAGTCCGCTCTCTCCGGAGGCGAGCGTGGTTTCGCTGTTGTTGACCGGTTCGACATGGAAATGAAGGGTCAATTCCGTGCTGTTGCCATCGCCATCGGTGAACTGGTATTGCGCTTGTTGATGGCCAACGCCGTTGACTTGGTCTTCAATCGTCGGATAGCCGTTGGCCGAGGTCATGCTTCCGGTCCGGGTGCTTGAACCGTTGAGCGGCATGTCGAGCAAGCTTTGAGCATCTCCAAGAGGACTCGGAGCCACTGGCATCTGGACTTCAACAAAGCTCACGATGCCTTTGTCCGCGATGTCACTGGCCACAATGTTGAGCTCGTATGCGATGCCCTCATCAATCACAATGTCAATGGTGGTGGATCCATTTTCATCTCCCATCACTCCAGTCAAGGTCCGTTGTTCAATGAGGCCTTCTGGACCATGTGTAACGGTCAAATCCATCGGGTCATTCACTTGGGCAATGTTGACGTGAATCGGGAGGTCAACTTGTTGTCCAAAACGGTCCTCGGTCTGGATTGTAATGATGCTGAGGCCGTTGTGGTGCGGGACGTGTGTCAGCTCGATGTTCTCCCGCTTCTGTTCCCAGAGGTAACCGTAGTCTAGGTCTTGCATGTGCAAATGCGGCGACTGGGCTGACAGAATCAATGATTCAACGCCTGCATTTCCGACAGCATCGGTCCAAGTGGCATTGCCAGGACCGTTCAGGTCTCCATCACTTTGACCGTCGCGGTCGTTGATCCACAAGTCGAATGTCACATCTACATCTTCCGTGGCGTCTATGGTGACTGGGGCAGCGGCCCCTGAGATTGCGCTCACTGCATCGGCACCAAGGATGGTGCCTCCCGAGAGTGATTCATGTGGGATTTGGAAGTGGGTCGGGTCTTGGACGTTTTCCAAGGAGCAGCTGAAGTTCACGGCCTCTTCATGACCTTGATCATCCAAGAAATCGAGTGACAGGGTGAATTCAGGAATGCCGAAGTTGAGGTTGTTGCCGAAATGGGCGAAATCTTCTTCGCTGGTGCAGTTGTAGCTTACTTGAATCTGATTGTTTCCGAGGTCCTGAATGGAAGGTGCGGAACAATCGATGAGCGAGCTGATGT
>NYTZ01000072.1 GCA_002683735.1 Flavobacteriales bacterium | reverse complement strand
CACAGTCGACGATGTTGTTCGGGTAATCCACCGGGTATTCGCACAAGTCATTGTCCACAATGGTCGCCAGCGGGTTGTAGTTGCAGGCCGCAACATCTCCACAGCCCGCACAGCTCAGGAAGTCACAAGAGCCATCGTTGAAGTCAGCAAGCGGGTTATAGTTGCAGGCCCCTTGGTCCGTGCAACCCGGTGTTACGATGGGGAACGTCAGACTTTGTCCGGTCACCTGAATATTGGACCCATCTGAAGCCCGGTATTGGAGGTTCACGGTCAAATCCACGATTCCATCCGTGGTGAATTGTCCAATGAGCACGCGCCCTTCGGCATCCGGGAATGCTGCCGGTTCCAAGTCTGGCAGGATGTACCACGTGCCCCCCACATTGTCATCGATGATCAGGTCTCCCCCGGCTTCAAACGGGACGAAGTTGGCTCCGATGAAGTCCACGGAACCGGAGTTGTCCTCCGCACCAATGGTGACCCAGCTGTCGTACTCAAGGCTGGGAAAAGCTCCAAAAAGGATCGGGTTAATGGTCGTGGCGAGGGGGCCACCCAAGGCATCTTGGTAAAAGGTGCCCGTGGTTTCAATGGTCAAGGCGGTATCCTGCAAACCATATACGGCCACCAACTGTACCGCGGGGTCATCGAAGTTGGCATAAACACGATAGGTGTCGAAACCCGGTGATGAAGTGTTCTCTCCAATCAGCTCGAAGCTCAACCCCGTATAGTCCGTGACTTCATATCCCAAGGTCAAATCGACCTCCTGCGTGACGTTCAATTGAGCGTCCCTCCACTGGATGTTGCCGGTGAAGCTCCAGCTGCTCGTGGTGGTCAATTGCGCCAGCAACACCTGTCCATTGGCATCGGGCTGAGCTTGGACTTGGTCAGGCGTCACGTACACACTTCCTCCAACACCATCGTTGACAATGAAATCTCCACCTGCCTCAAAGTTCAAGGCCGCGGCGTTCCACTGGGCACCGCCAATAACGCCAGTGGTCGGATCGATTGAGTTGTCCTCTTGTCCGAGCGTGATCCATGAATCGTAAGCCAGATTCGGAAAGAGGCCGTAAAGAGCTGGGTTGATGCCATTGGGGGTCAATCCGCCAAGTGCGTCTTGGTAAAACCCAGCCGCCGAAGTGATGACGAGGCTGTTCGGTGATTCTGCATACAAGGCCTGCATGATGTCCGTCGGATCATCAAAATTGGCATAAATGCGATATGTGGTTCCAACACTCGAGGTGCCAACCACCTCATAAGTCAGACCGGTAAAATCGGCTCGCGTCACGAGCACAAGTGAGAAGAACGCTAGCAAAACGGTGCTGCGTTGTGCGATTTGGTAAAAGGACATGGTGCTCCAAAATACACCAAAGCCTCAACGGCCCCTGACCTTTGGCGTTGATTTTTGTCAGCGCCCTTTCAAACTGGCTTTGAGCGCTTGGGAACCGAGGGTCCAACTGCCTTCTCCTCCGCCCGTTCCCAACTGTTTGGCCAACGCCTTGCCCAGTTCCACGCCCCACTGGTCGTAACTGAAGACATTCCAGAGGATCCCTTCCAAGAATATCTTGTGCTCATGGGCCGCCACCAAGGCCCCGAGGGACTCGGCGTCCAACTTGTCTGCCAACATGAACGTAGACGGCCGCCCTCCTTGGAAAGTGCGGTGCGGTGCGATCCGGACCACGTCCTCCTCGGGCGCTCCTGCATTTCGCATTTCCGCCTCGACTGCTTCCTGCGGACGCCCCATGCAAAAGGCCTCTGCTTGAGCCAAGGCATTGTCCAGCAGCAAATCATGCATCTCCACATCCCCACCCATGGGCTCTCGGATGGCGATGAAGTCCACCGGATGAACGCCCGTGCCTTGGTGCAAGAGTTGGTGAAAGGCGTGCTGCCCATTGGTGCCGGGCTCCCCCCACACCACCGGGTGTGTAGCCCACTTGACTGGCAGTCCATCTCGCCCAACTGCTTTGCCATTGGACTCCATTTCCGCTTGCTGCAAGTAGGCCGGCAACCGGTTCAATGCCTGTGCGTAAGGAAGAACCACCCGACTGGTATGACCGAGCACATTGGTGTTCCACAGCTCAATCAGGGCCAGATGCAAGGGAATGTTTTCGTCAGCCCCAGCTTCCGTGAAATGCCGGTCCATCGCCCGGGCTCCCCGCAGCAAGGCGCGGAATGCACCAGAACCGGAGCCGAGCGCGATGGCTAGCCCCACCGGCCCCCAGAGAGAAAAACGCCCCCCGACCCAGTTGCCAAAGCCAAACACGCGGTCCTCGGAAATGCCCATTGCGGCAGCGCCCGCCACATTGGAAGAAACCGCTGCTAAGTGGTCGCCAGCCTGGTCGCCCAAAGCCTCCTTGAGCCAGGCCACGGCGCGGCGCGCATTGGCCATGGTTTCTTGCGTCGTGAACGTCTTTGATACAATGACGACCAAGGTTCGTTTGGCATCCACCCCGTGGAGGGCAAGGTCCAGGTGGAAAGGATCGACGTTGCTCACGAAACGCACCTCCAGAGGCGCGCCCGCCTTCATGCGGACCGGAGCCAATGCCTCGTGAACCATGACCGGTCCCAGGTCAGACCCTCCGATGCCGATGTTGATCACATGGGTAAACTGACCGCCGTCTGCAGTGGTGTAGCGGCCATCCCGGACCTCATCTGCAAAGGATAGAAAGGCATCACGAGTGGCCAACACCTCGGGCATCACATCCTCCCCTGCCACAGCAAATTCATCTTCGGCTTCGCCACGCAGGGCCATGTGCAGCACCGCACGGCCTTCGGTCTCGTTGATGGGGGCACCTGCGAATTGCAGGTCTCGTTGTCCTGTCCAGTCTGCCGCTTGAGCCACCTCCTTCAATGCCGCATACGCCTGATCATCAATGCACTGCTTGGTGAAATCAAACCGCCACCCTCCCGGCGCCTGAAGCACCCAACGGTCGACGCGGCCTGACTCCGCTTGAAGCGCTTGAAGCCCTGTCGATCGAACGCGCTCTCCATGTGCTTCCAACCCGGCATTCAACATGGCTTTTGCCAAGTCGAACGGGGTCAATCCCTGATCCGCCATGACCGCTGAATCAAGCTTGGTTCCGGCCCATGCAATTCAAGTCGCCGAAGGCCTGGGTAAGGCGCTCCACGAAGAACTGCTCTCCTTGACGAAGCCAGACCCGGGGATCGTACTTCTTCTTGTTTGGCTGATCGGCTCCTTCCGGGTTGCCAATCTGCGCCTGCAAGTATGCCGCGTTGTCGGAGACATAATCCCGGACGCCACTGAGGAAAGCCCATTGCATGTCCGTGTCGATGTTCATCTTGACCGCACCGTAGGAGATGGCTTCGCGGATTTCTTCGACACTGCTGCCGGAACCACCATGGAAAACGAAGTTCACCGGCCGTGGGCCGGTCCCGTGCTTGGCCGCAATGTGCTCCTGGCTGTTTTTCAGGATTTTGGGGGTCAGCTCCACGTTGCCCGGCTTGTAGACGCCGTGCACGTTTCCAAACGCCGCCGCCACCGTGAACTGATCGCTCACCGCGCCCAACTGTTCGAATGCGTAAGCCACCTCTTCAGGCTGGGTGTAAAGATGAGCGGCATCGATGTCGGTATTGTCCACCCCATCCTCTTCACCACCGGTCACACCGAGTTCAATCTCGAGGTACATGCCCAGAGGGGCCATTCGCTTCAGGTAGTGAACACAGGTTTCGATGTTTTCCTCGAGGGGCTCCTCACTCAAATCAATCATATGAGAAGAAAACAACGGCTGTCCGGTCGCCTTGTGGAAGGCTTCCCCTTNCGTCNAGCAANCCGTCAATCCANGGCANCAGCTTNCGNGCACAGTGGTCGGTGTGNAGNACNACNGGNACACCGTANGCCNCNGCNANNNCNTGGACNTGGTGNGCGGCAGANACNCTGCCNAGCACNTGCGCCNGCTGNTNNTCNANCTTCANGGACTTGCCCGCATAGAAGGCGGCCCCTCCGTTGGACAATTGAACGATGACCGGGGAGCCCACGATGGCCGCGGTTTCGAGCGTCGCGTTCAGCGAATTCGTGCCAATGATGTTAACGGCCGGCAGCGCGTAACCGTGGGCTTGAGCATCTGCAAAGAGGTCGGCCACTTCTTGGCCATGGAGGACGCCGGAGCGAAAACGGGACATGGTGTCGTTGGATTTACGGCGCGCAAGGTAGCCTCCGACATGCGGAGGACCATTCCATTTCCACTCGGTTCACGTAGGTTTTGCGGACGAAAAGCTCATTGCCGGGACTCTGCGTCCGACTCGAGTGCACGGATGAATTCCCGTTCGTTGAAGGTCAGCCACTTGGCGGCCTCCCTTGCCTCTTCTGCCCAACAGCCACCTGGATAAAGGCGAAGCAATTCGGAATAGGCCTTCAATGCTCCGACCGTGTCGGCCAATGCGACTTCGCGCGCCAGCCCAATCCGAAACATGGCCTCGGACGCCAACGCCTCGCCGACGCTGGCCCCCACCACATCGATCCACTGTTGGATTGCTGCTTCCGCGTCGCCTTTGGCCAGCAACAAGTCGGCCCTTTTCATGCTGTATTGCAGCGCCAAACTGTCTCCATGATGGGCATTGGCGTAAACGGCATAGTCCCGAAGCAAGCCCTGGACCAATGCCTCACCCCGCTCGGGAAGGGCGTCAAACTCGGATTCTAACAGGGGTGCGAGTTCCGTCTCGGCAGACATGATCCGAGAGGTCAATTCGTTTTCAGGGGGCGACACATGACATCCGCACCAAAGGCCGATGGCGGCCAGGACCCAAGTCGGCAGGCGGCTCATCGACGCCCCTTCTTGGGGAACCGCATGGGATATTCAGCCGGGACCTTGCCGGAAGAAATGTCCTTGAGCTTGCCTTGCAGCAAGGCTTTCTTCAGTACCGGCGCATAGTCGGGAATCATGACGCCGTCGAGGTGGTCGTTCTCGTGTTGGACAATGCGGGCCGCAATGCCAGAGAGGGCCTCTTCACGAAGGACCCAATTCTCATCGAAATACTCCACTTTGACCGCTTCGGGACGCTCCACCGGCTCACGCACACCGGGAATGGACAGGCAACCTTCCTCCATGGACGAATGCTCCGCAGATTCGTCGAACAGCACCGGGTTGATCATCACCCGTTTGAAATTCTGACAGCCGGGGTCGCCCCCCTCTCCTTCCCCAAACGGAGAACCATCCACGACGAACAACCGCAAAGACTGCCCGATTTGGGGAGCGGCCAATCCCACACCTTCCGCGCGGTACATTGTTTCCCACATGTCTGAGATGAGCTTGTTCAGCCCCTCCATGCCTTCTGCCACTTCCTCGGCCTCCTTGCGGAGAACAGGGTCGCCATAGGCCACTACCGGTAATACCATGGGCGCAAAGTTGCAGACAGCAGGCCATTCCCCGGCCTACCTTTGTCCCATGAGCGAGCAAAAAAGGAGCCTGGACCGCATTGAGGATGCCATCGAGGACATCCGTCAAGGCAAATTGGTCATCGTTGTGGACGATGAAGACCGGGAAAATGAAGGCGACTTCGTAGCGGCCGCCCGGCATGCCACTCCTGAGCTCATCAACTTCATGGCCGTGGAAGGCCGTGGACTCATTTGTGCCCCCCTGATCGAGGACCGCTGTGACGAGCTCGACCTCGAATTGATGGTCAACCGGAACAACGCCGCTTTCGAAACACCCTTCACCGTCAGCGTCGACTTGGTCGGACACGGATGCACCACGGGCATCTCTGCCTCTGATCGCGCCAAAACGGTGCAGGCCCTGATTGACCCGAACACCCGACCGGAGGAATTGGGCCGCCCGGGGCACATTTTCCCCCTTCGCGCCCGAAGAGGCGGGGTCTTGCGGCGCGCTGGGCACACCGAGGCCGCGATTGACTTGGCTCGGCTGGCGGGACTTGAGCCAGCCGGCATCATCGTGGAAATCATGAACC
>NYTZ01000071.1 GCA_002683735.1 Flavobacteriales bacterium | reverse complement strand
CAGCGAAGGTGATGCCGTTGATTTCGTTGGCCGCTCCCAGCTCAGCACCGCCATGGCGAACGGACACGTAGCGAAGGACTCCGCTGTTGTCGGTGTCGTCGTCACCGCCATAGGAAGCCTGGTCGTTGTCGGCCGGAATGCCCTCCACCTGAGCGACACCGCCAAAGTTGGTGGTGGCATGACCGAGGACGATGAGTCCACCCCATTGGCCGCGGGTGTCATAGGATACGGAGCCATCGAGCGGGTCGGCCTCGTAGGTCATGATGATGGGACAATCGGCCGTGCCATCGGCGATGATCTGGCCGCCGCGCGAGACGATAAGGGCCGCAGCGTCGGCGCCAGAACCAGAAGCACCCTTGACCACCGTACCGGCGTCAATGGTGAGCACTTGGCCGTCCTGCACGAAGACATAACCGTCGATGACGTAGGTATTGCCACAGGTCCAGTTCGTCGTGCCCGTACCACCAGCCGCAATCGTCACGATCGGACGGTCGGCCACAGGCGGACAGTCACATTGGGCTTGGGCCACATTGACCGAAGCAAAGAGGAAAGTCAAGAAGGAAAGGGTCGCGATGTGTCGCATGGTTACTTGTTGTTGTACAGGACGAAGAAATTGTGGGATTCCCTTCCTCATGTGAAGCGGTTTCAACCCAAATGTGAACCTTTCGTTATCCGGTCACGAACTTGCCCTCTTGGTCAATCCAATGGTGCGTTCCCTGATCTGTCTTGGACTGACTGGGGCTGCGGGCAAGGTCGACCCCTCTGGGACCACCAGTTCCGACGCCTTTTGAAAAGATGGCTCTTGGAAAAGGTCGGCTACTCGGCCAATGGCACTGCCNACCANCACTTCCACAACGACACAACGGACCGCTNCGTCGGGCACCTTNCCGAGCGCAAATGGAGATGCNTGNATGACGCTCAGTCCGCTGTCCGNACNACCATCTCGTCCAAGAAGAGCCANCTCTCCGCACCCGCTGCCGCATGCCAATCGGGACAAGCGCCAGCGTTAACCGCGGTCATCCGAACGAACCGGGCCTCCTGACCCGGCTCGTCCAGTTTGGCATTCACATCGAGGCGCCGTTGGCGGTCATCCCGCTCCAACACTGCGGAAGGACTGTGATCCGCCATGGTGAACCAAGACTGACCGTCCGTTGACCCTTCCCACAAAATGGACTCAGGCTCGAAAATCCAAGCGTCCTGATAGAGGTAAACCCCCGTCGACAGTCCCGTGATCGCCCGGAGCGAGCCGAGGTCCACGGTGGCGACCATATCCTGGCCCTGCTTGGCCTGCCAAGCGCCATCGCGAAAGTCTTCCGAGCCCAATCGGCCATCGACCAGTGCCTCATCACCTCCGCCTGTATACCACGGACTGTANTCGTATCCGAGCTCGACGGGACGGAAAACAGCACCGTGCCCATCCAACGCCACAGACTCGAATTGGCCCGTCCACAGACCGCGTTGGCCGACCTCCATCTCGACCGTGCCCCTTCCCTCGACGGTGAACGGTACGTCCGCAGCCAGAGCCGGTCCCGCACCATTCCATTGCCCACGGCCCTCGACCCCGCGCCCCTTGGACCGGATGAGGACCTGGAGTCCTCCATTAGCGCCAACACTTGTCTCCAGGGCAAACGGTGTCGTCTCCAAACCATAGTCCACCCCGATCGCATCCAACCGCGGATAGAAACGGTCAAGCCTATCGAGGAAGTGCCCATATGCCCCATCCGCGGTGGTCCGTTCTGGACCGCTCCAGTACACCTCGGCCAAGGCCGTCAGCCTCGGGTAAACCTTGGATTCGACCAACTCCTGCGGGGCGTGTTCGGTCCACATGTTGCCCTCCCCACCGAGGATGCGACCCGGTCCATGGGTAAGGGAATCGGGCAATGGATTGAACCCATATGCTTCTTCCAAATCCGTGCTGCGCAAGGGGTAATCCAGATAACAATGGCTGGTTNGCGATACGACCACATCCGCACCGAGGTGAACGCCCTCGGCCGCGCCCTCCATGCCACGCCAGCTTTGCACAGCGGCGCCCTTCGGCAAACCGCCCTCGAGGATTTCGTCCCATCCGATGATTGTTTTCCCCTTTGTGGCCAGGTAGCGGCCCATCCGGCCGATAAACCAACGCTGAAGCTCCTCCTCATTGGCCAGCCCCTCTTCCTTCATACGCGCCTGGCAAAGCGGGCACTCCTCCCACCGCACCTTGGGTGCCTCATCGCCACCGATGTGGATGCGCGGTCCGGGAAACAGCCGCACCACCTCGTCGAGCACCTCCTCTAAGAAGACAAACGTCTCCTCTTTGCCCGCGCAGTAAATGTCCTTGAAGACGCCCCACCGGTGCGGCACCTCCAACATGTCCCCCGTGCACCCGAGTTCGGGATACGCAGCAATGGCCGCGGAACTGTGCCCGGGCATCTCAATCTCGGGGATGACCTCAATGTGGCGGGCCGAAGCGTAGGCCACCACCTCGCGGATGTCCTTTTGGGCATAGAAACCGCCATGCCGGCTGCCGTCCGCCTCCGTTCGCCAGGCCCCCACCTCCGTCAACCGGGGGCGGGACTCGATCTCGACCCGCCACCCCTGGTCCTCGGTGAGGTGCCAATGCAACACATTCATTCCGTGCAGGGCCAGCGTCTCAATCTGCTTCTTCACGAAGTCCACGTCCTGGAAATGGCGGCATCCATCCAGCAGCAATCCACGGTGCTCGAGGACCGGCGCATCCTCGACGAGAACACCGGGCAAAACGAACCCCTCGGTGCACCCCGTTTCGCATTCAACCGGCATCATTTTGCGAAGGGTGGTCCACCCGCGGAACCATCCGGTCGGTGTGAAGGCATGAACCTTGACGGAATTGGCGTCCACCTCGATGCGGTACCCCTCGACTTCCTCGATGGTGTCGTCCTGCTCGAAGACGAGGTCCGCAGCCTCACCAAAGGCTTCGGTCAAAGTCAAGCCAGCTCTTTTGAACCAGGCCTCCACGACCGCGCGCTCAGCCTCCCACCCCTTGGGCCAGTCCACCGTGAGGCTGCCGTCACAAGTGAACGTGCCCTCGCGCGAATCGACCATTTGAGGAAGGGGAATCAGCCCCTCTGTCGACCCCATGGGGCGCTCCGGTCCCCCGCAGGATGCAAAAAAGAGAACAAGCAAAAGCAGGGACATCACGTCCCGGAACCGGTTCGGCATCATGCGCTCAAGGTCGGGCAACGGCGCGAACCGCCTCGACCAACGCCCGAACCTTCGTTTCGTCCACCCGGGTCCGGGCGGCATCAAAAAGCCGGCCCTCAGGCGCACAGCATGGCACTCGGCAGCTCGCGTGCACAGCTTCAACGCCCACCCGAACGAAATCGACCACCTGAACCGGTTGGACCCCAGCCCCGGCGACCACCTCCAATCCGGACTGAACGGTCTCTTCGATCGCGGAAAGACCCTCTGCGGCTTGTCGTCGCCCCCCACTGGTCAAAACCGTTCGGACTCCGGCCGCCCTCAACTGTCGGCGTGCCTCGGCGTGATGGATTGCCTCATCCAACGCTCGGTGGAACACGACCTTATCAATGCCCACAGTTCGGTCCAACGCCGTGAGCAGGTCGAGGTCTACAGTCCCGTTGGCGAGCAATCCCCCGCACACCACCTTGTCCACGCCGAGGGACAGGACCGCTTCAGCCTCCGCCACGATGGCCTGCCGCTCGATGGGCGTGTACACGAAATCCCCTTCGCGAGGGCGGATGAGCACCCGGAAGCCGAGTTCATTCTCCTTGGCCGCCCCAAAAGCCTGAACGATGAGGGAACGCCCTGGTGTCAGCCCGCCGGATGAGAGATTCGTGCAAAACTCCACGCGGTCGGCGCCTCCCGCCGCAGCAGCGAGGACATCCTCCACGGTGGACGCGACCACCTCGACCCTGCAAGCGGCCATCAGGCCGTAACCGCCTCGGCGAACAGCGGGAGCTCAGACATACGGGCCTTGACGGCGTCGCCCACCTTGTTGATCACGGCTTCGTCCTCCGCATTCATGATGACTTCGTCCATCCAGTCAACGAGCTGCTCCATGTCGGACTCGACCATGCCACGGGTGGTCACGGCCGGCGTTCCAACCCGGATGCCGGAGGTGACGAACGGGCTGCGCGTGTCAAACGGCACCATGTTCTTGTTGACAGTGATGTGCGCTGCACCAAGGGCCGCATCGGCGGCCTTGCCGGTAATGTCCTTGTTGCGCAAATCAATCAGCATGAGGTGGTTGTCTGTGCCGCCGCTGATCAAGTGATACCCGCGGTCAGTGAAGGCTTTGGCCATCGCCTGAGCGTTGCGAATGACCTGCTCGGTGTAGGTTTTGTAGGCCGGCTCGAGGGCTTCACCGAACGCCACGGCCTTACCGGCGATGACGTGCTCGAGCGGTCCGCCCTGCATGCCGGGGAAGACCGCGCTGTCGAGCAAGGAAGACAGCTTGCGGACCACCCCTTTCGGCGTGGTCAGGCCCCACGGGTTGTCCATGTCGCGGCCCACCATGATGATGCCGCCGCGCGGACCACGCAGGGTCTTGTGCGTGGTGGACGTCACGATGTGGCAGTGCGGCATCGGGTCGTTGAGCAGACCCATGGCGATGAGACCGGATGGGTGGCTGATGTCAGCCAACAGCAGCGCGCCGACGCTGTCGGCGATCTCGCGGAAGCGCTTGTAGTCCCAATCGCGGCTGTAGGCCGAGGCGCCACAGATGAGCAGCTTTGGCTTTTCTCGTTCAGCGGTCTCGGCCACCTTGTCCATGTCGATGGTGCCGGTCTCCTCCTCGACCCCGTAAAACACGGGGTCATAGAGCTTGCCGCTATAGTTCACAGGCGAACCGTGGGTCAGGTGACCTCCGTGGGCGAGGTCGAAGCCCATGATCTTGTCGCCGGGTTTCAAACAAGCGAGCATCACGGCACTGTTGGCACTGGCCCCGCTGTGCGGCTGAACGTTGGCCCACTCCGCTCCAAACAATTCGCACAGCCGATGGCGGGCGATGTCCTCAACCTGATCAACCACCCCGCAACCGCCGTAGTAGCGTTTGCCGGGAAGACCTTCGGCGTATTTGTTGGTCAGGACGGAACCCTGCGCAGCCATGACCTGGTCGCTGGCATAGTTCTCGGAGGCAATGAGCTCGACGCCATGGGTCTGGCGTTCGTGTTCCTTCTGGATGAGCTCGGAAATGACGGTATCGCGCATGATGCAAGAGTGAAGCACTCAAAATTAGCTTCGTCCTCTGCCCTTCGGGTGCTTTCGTTGACAAAACGACCATTCACGTGCATCAATCGCAAAAGGCCTAGGCCAAGCGCCCAAACAAGGGAATCCCCCACCCCTCAGGCTCGCGCCGAGAAGCAGGGGATTCTGAATCAGGCAGGCAGCGGAATCGGAACTCACTCCACCTCGAGGTGGAATCCAGTGTGCATGTCAACACCGGCTCCGTCCACGGCCTCCATTTCGAAGTGGTACTCTCCAGCGGCAGCGTCTGCCGGGACCACCACGTCGATGGAGAAATCGATGGCACTCTCGCCAGCCGCCGGAATTTCGGCGGACCAGACCACGGCCTCGTCGCTTTCACGAATCAGCAGAAGCTCAGCCTCAGCAACGCCGTCCGAATCGGACACGCTGCCGGTCACGTTGACGGTCGCACCAGGCTCCCAAACCTGCTCTTCGCCTTCCCACTCAGCCGGGTCGACTCCGCCCACCGTGGTCAGCGCAAAGAGCGGCAGATGGTCGTTCTCGACGTGCACGACAAGCAAAATGTCGTCGGCCGCATTGCCCTCGGCATCGACCATCGAGACGACCACGTCCCACAAGCCGCGGGAGGTCAGCGGCACGTCAAACGTGAATTGCTCCTCCGTTTTGGTGCCCTCGACGGCACGGGTCTCGAGCTTTTCCCAGTCGCTTCCGCTCCACAGGATGAACTCTTCCTCGTGCTCTTCGCCCTCGTGCTCCTCGCCTTCGTGCTCTTCGTCGTGTGAATGGCCCTCGGCCGTGTGCAGGTCCCAGCGGATCTCCGCCAGTCCGTCATTGTCGCAGAACGCGTCGTGCAAGGTCACGGTGGTTCCAGCCTCCACCTCGAGCTCTCCAGCGAGGATGCTGGGCAAGCCAGTGAGGTTGTCCGAATCACAAACCGTGGGCGGATCCGTATCGGTAGTGCCGCAAGAAGCCAAGGCTGCAGTGGCCGCAAAGGCGGCGATGTACATGTTGTTTTTCATGATGTTGTGTTGTTGTGTGTTCTGTTTCAATCGGGCGGTCATGATCGGTCATCCGACTGCGTCACATCGAAAGTGAGACGCAGGGATGCCCACCGACCCTGGGTGACCAATCCCAGCGTGCGGTACGCACTGACGTGGTCGAGCCACGCCGCATTCAGCAGGTTATCCACGTCCAAGGCCAGCGTCATGCGCTCTCCTTCGACTTGGAGTTCAATGCCCCACAGGCTCGCGCTGGGGGTGGTGTCTTCGTTTCGGGCCGTTAGGTTGGCCTCGGCAATCCAGCGATGACGGGGACGGACGAACGCCTTGTCCCCCAGTGGCCACCAGAGCGCACTACGGATTTCAGTCGGCGAAGTGAACGGCAGTCCAAGCCCCGTCTCGAGCGCCCACTGGCCCAGCATGGCTACCGAGGTGGACAGCCTGCCGTGGTCAATCCGCACATCGGCCTCAACTTCGCCCCCTGCCCGAAAGGCGTCGAGCGCGGTGAAGGCGTAAACCTGGCCCGCATGGACAATCGGCGCAAAAGAAGCCGTGGGCGTCAAGTGTATGAAGCCGTCGTGCAGGGCCGCAAAGCCCCGCGCAGACCAACGGAACCGCTGGTCTTCTGCGGGGTCGTGGGACCCAATGGTTGCCCGGACTTCCGCCGTCTTCTCCGGCGCGAGGTCTGGGTTGCCTTGCTCAAACCGGAACGTGCCATGGTGGATGCCATTGGCCGAGAGCGCGTAGCTATCCGGCACTCGGGAATACACCGTGGCTGTCCATTGGCCTTCCAAACGATGGCCGAGATGGAAAGGCTGATTGACCATCAAGGCCCACCCGGCCATGACCCGCTCGAGGGCGGTCGCCCGCACATCGTCCCCGACCACTGCCCCATCGGGCGCGTAGAGCGGCTCGGTGTGGTCCACATTGGACACACTGACTCCATCAAGCCGAAGCCCAATCCGACCGGCTTTCCATTTCCGGTCCGCGATGGCGGACACCCGCGTGCGCAGGTGGTTGGGAAGTAGGAACTCCCAGCCGGAAGTTCGCCCGTCAAGGTGTTCCATCTGGAATCCAAACGCACCATGGATGCCCTCCCACCGGCTCTCCACGAACACATGCCGCTCGTCCAATTGCAGGCTCAGGTCGCTGTCCGGCTCAGGACCATAACCATGGGCGTGGGGCGGTGCGGATTCGATGCGGAGGTTCCGTGAGAGGGACACGCGCACCGTGCGGTCGAGGATACCGGGTCGGATCCATTTGCCCGCCAACTGAATCCGACGCGCTTGCTGGCTGGGGATGTCCACCAAAAAGCGATCGCCATCGCCCTTGAGTTCCGATTGACTCGGCACTCCAATGATGCCCGGGAACAATCCCTGCACCACATCGGACGCCCGAAGATCCAGCGAAAACTGGCCCCGTTGAGCATCACCCCAGCGGGCACCCAACACTGCGTGGCCACTTCGGCCCCCTGTGTTGGCAAGTCGGCCTTCCTCAATCTCGAGCAGGCGTCCGATGTAGGTGAACCGGTCCTGCGGCACATTCCGGTCACCAAACCGGGCGAGGGAAACCCCGGCATGCCATTGCCCATCGCCCTTGCGCTGGCGGTGCAAGACGTGAATCCGGCTTCGGGCATCCCCTGCCCTGTGGCTGACCCCCATGGTGGTGCAGCGGCCCGATTGGCCCAGCATGCCCAGCGGCTTGAGGCGGACTCCTCCACCCATCGCTTCTGGACTCAGCCAGACTTGACCTCCGCC
>NYTZ01000070.1 GCA_002683735.1 Flavobacteriales bacterium | reverse complement strand
GGCGCAAGAAATTCCAGGACATGAACGGTTGTCAGATGGACCTTTCATGGGAGTGACCTACGCGGACTTAGCGACATCGGAAGTTCCGGCGGTGGTGCAGTTCAGGCAGGAAATCTTTGAGATGTTCTACCGCGAGCCGATGAACAT
Organism: Flavobacteriales bacterium; assembly: GCA_002683735.1. The sequence continues at coordinate 6,010 of NYTZ01000070.1, read as the reverse complement.
CCACCCCTACCTGTGGCGGTTCGGGGCCTATGTCTTCAAGAGGGCGAAGCCTATGGAGGAACCATCCGAGAGAAGAACTCGTGGTCGAGGATCTGGCGAAGCAGTGCAGACTCCACATCACGAATCTGCAAAGATCGTTGTACAATCAAGAGCGGCAGATGGGACGACGATCGACCGGGAAGTCGAGTGTTCCGTGATGATGGTGGAGGACGAATCCAAGCTGGAGTGCTACATCGACACGAGCGAAGACCGACCAGGTCTAGCGGTTCTCGACACAGCGTGCAAGAAGGGACTTCACGGAGCGAAGTGGAGAGAGAACTTTACGGAGGAGCTGAAAAAGTATGGTCTCAAGCCCTTCTCAAGAAAGAAGAATGGCGGTTTCTCCGGGATAGGCGGTGGCGTCAAGTCCATGACCGAGTACATTTTCCCAATCGGCATCGGCGGGAGGAACGGAGTTTTGGTCAGCTCTGAACTCGATCAAGACGTTCCGTGTCTCCTAAGCTTNAACTTCCAGAAGCAGCTCGGNGCNGTGATCTACACGAAGGACGACNCNGTCGACATGACCGAGCTNGACGTTGAGAANATGCCGGTGATNCGGACNANCCGACACGCTCATCCAGCAATCAGCCTGCTGGACTTTGCGCCCGAAGGACATCCCGGACTNGACCCGAAGNACTTCACCGAGGAGCAGAAGGTGAATTGCCATCTGAAGGAGTACGGTTTTCTCATGGNACCTGACCAAGTTCTACAAGCAACGAAGGCACAAGTCTCGCACACGAGTACAGTTGATTCACTTTCTGGAGTGTCGGCGCGGAAAGGTGGCGAGTACATCTACACTGAAGAAGAGTGCGGTTGCAGCGATCAACGGTCAACATCACTCAGCCGAGAGATCCTGGCGACAATGGCGAAGAACGAACCCTTCAATCACGAGAGCGACAAGGCGTTCTACCACTACAGCGAAGAAGAAGTATCGCCCGGAAGCAGCGAAGATTACAAGGTGGCGAAGTCAAGTGTAACGAAGAGGAAGGAGCCAGGAGCACAACTCGAGGTTCTGATGGGAGACCCGAACATAAGAATCGACANTCATCGAAAGAAAAAGGTAATCGACGCAACCGATGACGGCAGCGAATCCGACGGACTGACGCAAGAACAAGTCACCAAGGCATTCGCGCAGCGACGTGTGAATGCAGGAGTTGGGTCGGAAGACGACTATCGGATCGTGGGCGACCTCGGAAGCACTTTCCTGTCGTATCACGGGGACGAAGGCGAAGAAGTTTTCCTTACAACGATACCGGAGAAGTGTTCTCGGACAACGACGAACAGAAAAGGGAAGAAGATCCACAACATGGAAGCGGATTTGGCACAGCANGACGCGAGGTCGACCAGTATCTTTACACGATCACAGTCGCGAATTCGACAGCCTCATGGGTGCGGAGTGTTTCTGAAGACTATCTTTGGNATGACACTGACCCTCTCGATGCTATTCTACCAATCCGGATACGAGATCGGCGAGCCTCTCAGCCATGGAGAAGCAGGATGGGATGCTACTACGAGAGCCNGCAGGAAGAAGCTACATCTACAGCTTGACTCGGAGGACCCGTATTGCGTTATCATCCAGCCCTCCGAGGACCTCNGCGGCGAGTGCGGGAAGGCGTTCCGGATGACGATCTCGAAGATCATCCTACACCGAGTGAAGCGGCAGCGACATTTCCTATTGGTGTACGACGGTCTACCGGAGATCCTGGAGAGCNAAGAGTTCCAGGACGTGGTGCCCTACATCAATCAGGGACACGCGTTCACAGTGCATGACGCGTACCTAACCGACATGATCGCGGCACAGGACATTCTACACGTCGGNGAGGAAGGACCTACCCAGGTCAGNAGCCTTCTCGAGCAGCANGTCGAGATCGACGAGTGTATCGCGTGTAACGACGCTTATCCTGTGGAGCACGANGCGACCATGACGGACGCCAGCGGGAAAAGGGCAGCACCCAGCGAGCCCGGAAAACGCGGGCGAGGCCGCGGACGAGGCAGAGGACGCGGTCAACAACAACAACAAAACCAGTCAGCGGTCCAAGGAGATCCTACAACTACCACCAAACCACGACGCAACCCGCGGAAGTCGGCCGGAGACCCGGTGGTCGGGACCGCTACACCCCCAGAACGGCGAACCCCTACCCCTCGTGGGCCGAGCGGTACCTCTGGGAGACAACAAGAAGAAGAACAAACGACCACTTCAGAACCACAACAAGGCAACAGTTCTGAAGTACAACCACAACCGGATGAGGACGAGGAGCACATGAGGATGAGGAGAGCGGAGGCAGTCAACGAATCGCTTCCCCCTCAGGAGAAGGAGCGACGGGCCCGATGGCTCGCAGTACCGAAGGAGGTGCGACANGAACTAAGAAGAATGCATGTGAATCTCGGCCACATCTCGGCGGTGGGGCTCATGCGTCGGCTCAGACGAGCCGGGGCGCGGGCAGACGTAATCGAGGCCTGCAAGTACCTACCGTGCGACGCGTGCGGACTGGCGATCAGNCGGCTACACCCGAGGCCCACGAAGCCTCCGGCGAGGTTCCAGTTCAACTACCTGGTGTGGCTCGATTGCTTCGTGGCCTACGATTGCGAGCAGAATGCGTACGAGTTCGTGAACATCCTTTGCGACGGTACAGGCTTCGGAGTCGTCTGGTGCATAGGACGGGCTCATGGCGTACCAACGGCGCAGAACGTGCTCCACGCCTTTACGCACACGTGGACCAGTTGGGCCGGGTGGCCGCACGTGGTGCGCGTGGACCGCGGAAAGGAGTTCATGTCTGTCTTTGCGGACGGGCTCACGAATCACGGCGTCGAGTTGGACGGCATCCCTCTCGAGGCGCCCTGGCAGCTCGGGAAGTGCGAGAAGCGCGGCGGACTATGGAAAGAAGTCTGGCGACGAGTTGTCGAGGACACCCAAGTGAGTGGTCTCGAGCAAGTGCGGACTACGTCGACCATCGTGAGTCAGGTCCTGAACGAGACGGAGAATATCGAGGGATTCTCGCCATCTCAGTGGGTACTCGGTTCTCACAAGAAGCGGGTTCCGGCGAATCTACTCGAAGACAGCGAACTCGGAATGCTCGAAGTACAACAAGCCGCAGAAGATCCGAGCAGCGCGATGGCGGAGAACCTTCGAAGACGAGAATCGGCGCGGATAAGCAGAATCCGGTTGGAGAACGACAGTCGACTTCGGAAGGCGGCGCTGAGAAAATCAACTCCAAGTCGAGGGCCGTTCCCAGTTGGTGCCTACGTCTACTTCAGGAGGACACAGCCAAGGACGGGAGAGTCACCGGACCCTACTCATCGATGGTTCGGAGTCGCTCGAGTTNTCGGGCACGAGACCACGAACCCGAANCGGTTCGAAAACCCCGAAGAGATCGCAGAACACGGGGGGAGCTCGAGCGGNATATGGCTCCGATATCGTCAAACGACTATCCTTGCGGCACCNGAACAACTTCGATTCGCCTCCGCGGACGAAATGTTAACAGTCTCGGAGCTGGGCGGCGAGTTCTTCGAAAAACATACGCGCGGACCTCGGATGTACCACGACATCCGAAGCGAACAAGCAGAAACGGGACAGCATCAATCGGACCCTCTGGCTCCGACGGGGGGAGACCGGGTCCCGGTTTCAGCTTCGACTTCAAATTCTACGCCTACGATCGATTTTCAAGCACCGCGAGAGCGTCTACCTACGGTTGAAGAGGAGNTTCNACAACAACGACAGGAGCAGGAAGGAGCGGCACCNCAGGAGCCACNAGATCAAGACAACGACTTCCACTCGGCTCACGGCGATGAAGAAGCAACACGAAGTACCGAGCCACAAATTCCTGTACAAGAACANTATCCACAACCAAGNGACGACTTCGAAATCGACAGGGCAAGNATTGCGCGACAAATTCCCGCATCAGAAGTNACAGTTCCGGACACGCCGTCACCAACNATGACTGACGTTGAGCCAGAGCCTCTACCGGAAGAAGCAGGACGACCTTCGACGCGAGGACGGGCTTCCGGAGCAGGACGGGCTACCAGGGAAGGACGAGCATCAGTTCGACCAGAACAACTACCAGAGCGAGACCGATCCAGATCACCGATGAGGAGCGGAGACCTACTCGCAGAGTTTTGGGGCGACGTCTTCCTTGTCGGCGCNGCGCGATCAAAGGAATTGAGCTGGAGGACCATGGACGAAGATACGAGAAAGCTCTTTCTTGGATCGATGGCGAAGGAGTGGTCGACCTGGGAGCGGTTCAACGCAGTGAAGTTGGTGGACCAACTACCTCAAGGTGCGAGAGCGATCGGNATGCGATGGGTTCACACGGACAAGAACGATCGACTACGAGTTCGTGGGACAAAGTCGGCTTCGCTGCCGATCCTACCGAAGTCGCGACTTGTGGTCCAAGGATGCCAAGAAGACGCATCAGCGATCCGAGGGGACTCCCCGACCGCATCACTCTTGGCCTTCTGCACNGTCTGTGCAGTTTCGGCGATGGAGCATTTCGAGGTGTTTTCGGCGGACGCGGAAAGCGCATATCTACAAGGAGAGCAAATCACCCGACTACTATTCCTACGATCTCCTGACCCAGCTCCGCCAGGCATCAAGCCAGGCCAGGTCTTTCAGGCACGTGGAGCGATCTANGGGACCAAGGACGCGGGGCGACAGTGGTGGACGAGATTAAGGAAGGTACTTCTTCAACATGGATGGCTCGAATCACGNCTCGAGAAGNGTCTNTTCTTNTACGTGGTCGACGGCTACCTGAAGGGGATNCTGATCACGCATGTCGACGACATCTTTGGCGGAACGGATTCATCCTGTGANANGGTGGAGGCGTCGTGGGACGCGATNTGNAANGCTATTCGACTNACGGTGAANAAGTTCGAGTTCGTCTACTGCGGGAAGCGGGTGAAGCAGAACGACAACTACAGCGTGGAGATCTCGCAGGAGGAGAGTTGCCAGAACATCCATCCAGTCCACATCTCCCGAAATCGGCGTGGCGAGCCGAATTCCCCACTGGAACCTGACGAAGTCAGCGAATTNAGNAGTGGAGCCGGTTCCTTGGGGTGGGTCGCAAGGCAAGGACGGGCAGATCTACTTTACAAGTCTTCAGTGCTCGCACAGAAGATCTCGAAGCCGACGGTCCAGGACCTCATCGATATGAACAANGCGATCCGGGAGTGCGCCGAAGGCGCAGGACGAAAGGTGATCTACCACAGCGACACGGGAATCCGACTACACACGGCCGGAGCTTTCGTCAACGCGGACTCGAGCTTCGGAAATGTGGACGACGCGACGCTCGGCGAGAAGACGCGCTCGCAGTACGGCTTCGTTGTCGGATTGTGTGACAAGGCGATCCTCGACCGAAGCGGAGAAGGAAGATTCCTACCTCTCGAGATCACGTCGGCGACGATCAAGAGAGTGTGTCGAAGCACGACGAGTGCGGAGACGAACGGCATGGTCGAGGGAGCAGACGCGCTCCAGCACGTACGGCACCTCATCGCGGAGATGAGAGAGCCGGGAATCGAGGTGAAGAAGATTGAGAAGGCAGCGAAGGACATCGAGGCGTGCTGGGTGTCTGACGCGAAGACCCTGGTGGACCTTCTGCGGACGGACGCCGGGGTGGCGACGGACAAGCGGCTACGGTTGCTGATCGCGCAACTGCGCGAGATCCTGGAGGACGACCCGAAGCTCCGGGTTCACTGGAGCGACACGGCGACGATGTTGGCGGATGCGCTGACGAAGGCAGAAGCAGACGGCGGGTTTCTCCTGGACGCTCTGGAGAGCGGAAGGTGGGACCACCGCTCGACGGAGGCGACGCTGGCGGCGAAAGCAAGACTCCGCGAGCAACGCCAGCGGAGGAAGAAGACGGCGCGGAGTGAACAGCCCATTGGGCAAACGGTCGAGGACGGGTGAGAGAATCCATCCACATTCCTAGCTAGAGAGAATAGGCCAGTGTGCGTGTTTTTCAACATTATCACATGCCTG
>NYTZ01000069.1 GCA_002683735.1 Flavobacteriales bacterium | reverse complement strand
TCCACGGCGAGCGAGGGCGACACGGTAATCTATGCGGTGGACCCCGTGTCGGATGACCACATCTACGGTTGGATCCTGCCCGAAGGAGCGATTGTACTGGCGGCCGATTCAGGGGAGGTGGCCGTGGTGTGGGATTCACTGTTGATCGGGAGTGTCAACGTGATTCTGGTGACGGAATACCACCCGGATTGTGGGACGGACACCCTCAGTTTTACCGTGGACGGTGTCGTCGGATTGGAGGAGGCTCCGTTGCCCGCACCAAATTGGATTCCCGCGCCGAATCCCGCGCGCGACTGGGTGAGGTTGATCGGGTTGGAGGGCGTCTCCTGTCGCATCCGACTCCTGTCCATCGATGGACGTGAGGTGTGGCCATGGATGGCCGTACCGGCCGATGGGCGGATTGGACTTAATAGGGCGGCTGCCGGACGATATGTCCTTGANGTTCAATCGTCCATCACGAGAAGCCGCAGGCCGTTGGTGATTTATCCCTGAGGATGGGTCTTTCCCTTTGGCCCAAGGGATTTCGCCGCAGGGCATGAATGAGAATCGCTCTGACTTGGAGGCCTTGCTCCTCGTGATGGGTCTGTTCANGGGATTTTCCCTCTTGAGGCAGACGGACATTCCGCTCTTCGGGTCGGCCTGCATCTAGGAGGTGTCGCCCATCACTTTGGANCCGAACAGTGCCGCGCCACTGCTGTTCGGCGATGTGGGCAGTGCGTCCNCGAATTCTTTTGCGGCGGCGGTGCAAATCCTCTGCACAGCCACCTTTGGCCCGGCCGCTGTTGAAGTGGTGATGTGCAACCTTTCGCCTGCTCGGGCGTGTTCGGGGTGCAGTCGTCAATACATTCGTGCCATGCGCATCCCGAGCCTGCCTCACTGTTTTTGTTGGAGTCTCCTGCTCTTCGCTTTCGCGGTGGTTCCTGCGGTGGCCCAGACGGACATTCCCCCCTACGGCCCGGCCTACATCCAGGATGAAATCGCCACGATCGCCATCACCATGCAGCAGGTGAGCGTGGACGAAATGCTGTTCGGCGACACCGACTACGCCTCCACCAATCCCTTTCCTGCCATGGTGGAATTCCAGTCGTCGGTGGAGGACTCCCTCTTCGACTTCATTGCGGTGCGCCTCCGGGGCAACACGTCCTTGACTGCGCCCAAAAAGAGCTTCAAGTTGGATTTGAATGCCTTCATCGCAGGGCAGAAGTACCATGACTTGGAAAAGCTCAACATCAACGCCAACCAGAATGACCCCTCGTTGCTGCGGGCAGGCCTCAGCTGGAACATCCTGCGCCGGATGGGNCTGGCCGGATCGAGAACCAGCCATGTGCGCGTGGAAATCAACGGAGACAACATGGGGGTCTACCTCAACACCGAGCACATGGACGAAGAGTTCGTGGAGGAGTACTATGACAAGGACGACGGCAACTTATACAAGTGCCTGTGGCCCGCCACGCTCGAGTACATCAGCCAGGAGCCCGATGACTANAAGTTCGAGGTCGACGGACGCCGGGCCTACGAGCTGAAGACCAACTACGCGATCGACGACTACACTGACATCGCGGAGTTCATTGACGTGCTCAACAACACGNCCGATGCCGACCTGCGGTGCGCNCTAGAGGAGGTGTTCAATGTGGCTGATTTCCTCAAGGTGCAGGCCCTCGATGTGGTGAGTGGGAACTGGGACGGCTATGCGGGCAACAAGAACAACTTCTACCTCTACCACAATCCGCAGACCGGCCTTTTCGATTACATNCCTTACGACCTCGACAACACGTGGGGCATAGACTGGCTCAACCAGGACTGGGAGACCCGCGATCCCTACGCGTGGTCAACGGAATACCGGCCGTTGTACGATCGTCTGATGGCGGTCCCGGAGTACCGCGAGTGGTACACGCATTACCTCCGTCGGATGATGGACGATTGGGCCCACCCGGACAGTGTCTCGGCCTACCTCAACCCGCGGCATGCGATGCTGTTGCCCGAGATTCAATCGGACAGCTACTATCCGCTGACCTTCGGGTTCACGACCCAGGATTTCGAGGGGTCGCTGAATGAGGCGGCCGGAGGCCACGTGGAATATGGAATCCTGCCTTGGCTGGACACCCGTCTCGGCTCCTTGGAGGGGCAACTCGACCCGGAAGTTCCCGTCTTGGTGGTGCACGAGCTGGAGGACAATGCACCCGTCTTGGACTCCCTCCGCATCCGGGCCATCGTCGACGGCGGCGGAGACGACCTCGTGGTCACTTGCTGGGTAGATCCCGGCTCAGGCCCCATCGCCTTCGAGATGTACGATGATGGCGATCACGGCGACCGCAAGGCGGGAGACGGCACCTGGGGCATCAAGGTGCCGGTGCANTGGAACTGGACGACGGTGGACTACCAAGTGCAGGCCACCAGCACGGCCGGCCTCGAGCGTTGGACCCCTTGCGTTCCGCGCACGGTGACGGTGGGCCTGTCCCCTTCCAATCTGGTCATCAACGAGCTCATGAGCGTCAACGCGAACAACGTTTCCGACGAGTTCGGCGAGTTCGACGATTGGGTGGAGCTTTTCAATGCTGGCAGCACACCGGTGGCTCTGGGCGGCAAGTACCTCACGGACAACCTGAGCGACCCCGACAAGTTTGCCCTGCCGGCGGAGACGCTGGCCGCCGGCGACTGGGCGTTCTACTGGGCGGACAACGATCCCGAACAGGGGCCCTACCATGCGCCGTTCACGTTGGGCGGCAGTGGCGATGAGGTGGCGTTGCTCGAGTGGAACGAGGACGGCGCGGTGTGGGTCATTTTGGACTTCTTCGCCTTTGGCGCCTCGGAACAGGACGCGTCGCTGGGCCGCTACCCGGATGGAGCAGACTACTGGGTATGGTTCGCCACGCCCACGGCCAATGCCACGAACAATTACGCCATCATCCTCGGTCAGCAAGAGTGGGAGGGCAGGGAGGTCCGGCAGTTTGCGCCGAACCCNACAGCGGACTGGATTCGTTGGACGGGAGACCGGGTGGCCGGCCGTCTCCTGGATGCGGCGGGCCGCGAGGTGCTCCGCTTTCCNGCGGGCCGGGGCATCAGTCTCGGNGAACGCCCAGCGGGCGTNTACGTCTTGCAGCTGGACGACGGCACCCGTGCCCGCATCGTGAAGCGGGACTGAANGGCTCCTCTTGACGGAAGAATCATTCCGTGGACCTGNGCCCAATGACGTTTCCGGCTGGCAGGTAGCGGGCGNCCACAACAATGCAGCCTTTCGTGCCACCTTTGCGGCATGGATGGGGCATCTGCGGGAATCCGCATCAACAAGTATCTGAGCGAGGTGGGGCACTGTTCGCGGCGCGCTGCGGACAAGCTGCTCGAGCAAGGACGGATCACCCTCAACGGTGCTGTCCCGGAGCTGGGCACCAAGGTGATGCCAGGCGATGTGGTGGCTGTGGATGGAACGGCTNTCGGCCAGCCCACCAAGAAGGAAGACCATGTCTACATCGTTTACCACAAACCCGTGGGCATCGTGTGCACGACCGACCGCAAGCGAGAGCGCGACAACATCGTTGACGCCATCGGCCATGAGCGCCGCATCTTTCCTGTGGGTCGGCTGGACAAGCCCAGTGAGGGCTTGATTTTTCTGACCTCGGACGGCGATATCGTCAACAAGGTCCTGCGAGCTAGAAACCACCATGAGAAGGAGTACCACGTGACGGTGGACAAGCCCATCCGCGGCAATTTCATCGCCGACATGGCCGGTGGGGTGCCCATTCTCGGAACCGTCACGCGCCGTTGCGAAGTCGAACAGACGGGCCCCAAGCATTTCCGCATTGTGCTCACGCAGGGGCTCAACCGGCAAATCCGACGGATGTGTGAGCACCTTGGGTACAAGGTTGCCCGACTCAAGCGTGTGCGCATCATGCACATGCACCTGGATTTGGCGCGGGGGGAATGGCGGGATTTCACCCCGCCCGAACTCAAGGAGCTGCAGCAGCTCGTCAACGACTCGACCAAAACCCATGACGGCGCCAACTGATCGTCCGGTGGTCATCGGCGGTGGGGCTGCCGGTTTGGCAGCGTGCCTCACATTGGAGGCGGCGGGCATGTCTCCCCTGCTCCTCGAAGCCTCCGATCGCCTCGGAGGACGCCTTCGTACAGAAGTCATGCCGGATGGAACGCCGGTGGATGTGGGGTTCCAAGTTCTTCTGACGGCGTATCCCGAGTTGCAACGGTGGGTGGATGTGGACGCCTTGGATCCTGTTCGGTTCGTGCCTGGGGCCAAAATCCGAAAGGGCGGGCGTTGGCGCACCCTGGCCGATCCGCGCCGCAGTCCCTCATTGCTGTTGCCCACGTTGATCAGCGGCATTGGGACCTGGTCNGATCGATGGCGCATTCTCAGAATGGTGGCCAGTGTGTTGCGTGGTCCTGCCGAGCGGGTTCAGGCCGAGGACACCGAGGGGACCGCGATGAATCATTTGAAGTCGGAAGGGTTCTCCGGCGGCTTCATTCGGGATTTCCTCCAGCCTTTCTTTTCCGGCATTTTTTTGGACCGCCGGTTGAGCCCACCGCCCGCTCAGTTCCGCTACACACTGCGCATGTTCGCCCAAGGTGACGTGGTGCGTCCTAAAGGCGGGGTCGAAGCGCTCGTCCATCAATTGCAAGGGCGCTTGGACAAAACCGAAGTGCGCTTGGTCAGTTCTGTGGCATCTGTGGAGAAGGGGCGGGTCACGTTGGCGAATGATGAGGTGATTCAAGCCCAATCCGTGATCTGCACCGTCCCTTCNTTGCTGGATGCTGCTGAAGCACCGTCGTGGTACGGATGCCTGAATGCCGCATTTGAGGTTCGAGATGCGCCCTTTGGCATGCCGATCATCGGCCTGATTCCCGAGGCCGAATCCGTGACCAACTTTCATTTTATGGAGGATGTCCAAGGGCGCGAGGGGAGAGGCAAGCTCAATGCGACAGCGTTGTGGCAGGAAGGACAGAATCTCGCAGCCAGCCTGGCTTCGATGCAAAGCGATTTGCAGGAAGCCGGTTTGGAAGTGGGGAAGTGCTTGTGGCACGCGGAGATTCCCCGTGCTTTGCCTGCTTTAGGTCAGGTGCGTACGGCCCTGGATTCCTCCGAGGTCGGACCGGGCTTGTACATCGCGGGCGATGCGACGGCTGCACCATCTCTGGATGCCGCACTCCGGTCTGGCAGGAGTGCAGCGGAAGAGCTCATTCGCTCCGCAAGTCGGACACNAACATGAACACCCGACCACAATGGGCCCGGTGGTGGGCAGATGGGCGACCGGGTGCGATGGACACTGAGGCTTACCTCGAAGCGATGGCGGAATGGACCGCACAAGGCGCCCACAGTGGTCCAGAGGCCTCTGAGAAATTGGCCGGGTACACCGCGTTGAATGCCGTGCGCATGAAGCGCGTGGGCAAGACNTATAAAATGGGCGAGGCGATGACCGAACTCCTTCATTCAAAGGCTTGCGATGGCCAGCATTGGGTGATCATCACGGAGAGTTGGTGTGGCGATGCGGCCCAATCGGGTCCGCTCATTTCTCGATTGGCGGAAGTGGCCGGGATCACCTTGGAGTGGGTGTTGCGGGATGGGTCCAATGGCATCATTGAAGATTTCTTGACCAATGGAAGCAAGTCGATCCCCATCTGGATTGTGGCCGATGCGACCGGTGAAGTCANGGGGACTTGGGGCCCAAGGCCCAATTCGGTCAAAAACATGGTCGCTGAGTATCAAGCACAGCCCGAACCCAAGCCCTCATATGCGGAGTATGCCGCACAGGCTCAGCTTTGGTATGCCCGGAACCGCGGCATGGAATTCGAAGCTGAGGCACGAGCTTTGCTTGAACAAGTGTGAAGCGCACACTTTTCTTGTGTTGAAGAGAATGGGCCCCATCTTAGGCGCCAAATCATTCACATAAACCAATCATGAAGAAGTTCATTTTCCTAGGGATTCTCGCCCTTGCTGCCGCTTTTGATGCTGCCGCTCAAGAATACAAAGTCGTCACCGTCGTGGAGAGCATCGTTCCGGGTGGCGTGGGCCGTTCCCGCATCATCGAAACGACCTCGGGGGCAGACAGTGAGGCTGCGACCACGGACCGAGTGGACGGCAAGAAGAGCGACCAGGGAAAGGTCAAGCGTGGGGACCTCAAAGTCGACGCGTTCCGGGAGACCAAGCTCGTGAACTTCTTCAGCGCTGCCGGCATCAACTTCCAGAACATCGCATCCAACGACGCGCTCATCGCCGACAAGATCAATAACCTCGTCTCTCAAGGTTGGAGTTTGGAGTTTGTCGTGAGCGGGGTGGAAGCAGACTCTGGAAAAGACGACGGTAACGGCCTTTACATTACACGGCTGATTTTCAAGAAGTAAGGTGATTTCCGGAATGCGTGAAACACGTTTTCACGCATCGGAAACGCACCATATCTTCGCAACAGCTATCGCTAGGAATGGCGATTGGCAAGTAGATTGTTAGGAAGGAAGGGCGCGAAGGCGCCCTTCTCTTTTTTACCAGAATTGAGGCCCCCCGGCCTTAACTTTATGGACATGACGAAACGTCTTCTGTTTGCCCTGTGTCTGGTCAGCCTCTGGACCGCATGCAATGAGCCCGACCCGATTTCGCGCTGTGTGATCGATCGGGTGGAAGTCCTGGACATCAATCCGGATTATTTCGAAGACACAGTGGACGAAGGGTTGCCGGACCTATTTGTGGAGTTGCGGAATGCGGAGACGCAGGAAGTGGTATTTGCGTCGGATGTGGCCCAGGAAGCACAAGTGCCCGTCAACCTCGATTTCGTGGCGGTCAACATCGAGATAGAGGATTTTCAGACGGCCTATGAATTCACGGTGTTCGATGACGACATCGCCACCACACAAGATTTCATTGCCCTTCAGCTTCCGTTCAAGGTGGACGATCACGTTGACGTGGAACGCCCTTACGTGGACATCACGGATGGCCTGACCACCATACGTGTGCACTTGATTTGGTACTGAAAGTCGATTGCATCAGGGCATTGCCTATATTTGCCCCCCTCTAACGAGTCAGCATGGCGAATCACAAATCAGCCCTTAAGCGCATCCGTTCCAACGAGACCAAGCGTCTCAGCAATCGTTACTACCACAAAACGATGCGCAATGCGCTTCGCAAGTTCCGTGCCTCAACGGATGAAAAGCAGCTCATGGAAGACCTCCCCAAAGTGGCCTCCATGATTGACCGCCTCGCCAAGAAGAACGTCATCCACAAGAACAAGGCAAGCAACCTCAAAAGCGGACTTGAGCGTCATTTGGCGACGGTCAAGGGTTGACCATCTTGGCCGCATGGCGGTCCAAAAACGAATCTGTAAGGGGTGCTTCGGCACCCCTTTTTTCATGTCCCGATGTGCCCTTCACTTGGATGTGCTTGCCCGATGAGGCCCCGCGAAAAGGCCCTGACCCAAGGCGTGCATGCTTTGACATCGGAAGAGCTTCTTGCTGTACTCATCGGAAGCGGTGCTCCGGGAGAGGGGGCCGAGCACGCTGCTCGGGCTTTGATGTCGGCTTTTGGGTATGACTTGCAAGCACTTGGGAAAAGCAGCATCGACCGGTTCCGAAGCACGCGGGGAGTAGGGGATGCACTGGCAGTTCGCATTGCAGCGGCCATGGAGTTGGGCAGGCGGCGCTGGATGGCGCCGCCGCAGTTGGGTGCCCACATCACGAAGTCGTCCGACATCGTGGCCCGATTCCAGGCGCGTTTGATCGACCGCAATGAAGAGGAGTTCTGGGTGCTTGCCCTGAGCCGGTCGAACACGGCCATTGCGGACCTTCAGGTATCGGTTGGAGGACAATCGGGAACCGTGGTGGATCCCAAAGTGCTGTTTTCAAAGGCGCTAACTGTGCGGGCGGCCGCATTGGTCCTGGTTCACAATCACCCCTCCGGAAACCCACGTCCCAGTGAAGCGGACAAAACCCTGACACGTGAAATATCGCGGGTGGGGAAAGCGTTGGACATGCCCGTGCTGGATCACGTCATCATTGCCGGCAAGCGCCACTTTAGCTTTGCGGACCAACACCTCCTCTGACCTTGCCTGCCGTTTCCATCCTATTGACCGTTGTTGGCGCCCGCCCCCAATTCATCAAGTCAGCAGCATTGACCCGCGTCCTAGAGGGGAGCAGCTGGAAGGAGCACTTGGTTCATGCCGGGCAGCATTCGGATGACCACATGGGGACCGATTTTCTGGTGGAGCTGGGTGTGCCGGCTCCCGCCGTCCGATTGACCCCTGCGCAATCGGGAAGGACCGAGCGCATGGCGGACATGATGAAGGGCATCGGCGCGGAAATCAGACGGGTTCGGCCAGAGGTCGTCCTGGTTTACGGCGATACCGACGCTACCTTGGCAGGGGCCCTTGCGGCCCACCATGCGGGCGTGCCGCTGGTTCATGTTGAGGCAGGACTTCGAAGTGGCGATCGTACCATGCCCGAAGAATTGAACCGCATCCTGACCGATCAACTTTCGGACATGTGGGTCACGACTGGGCCCGGGCCGACTGAGCTTCTGGTTTCGGAAGGTGCGCCATCCGATGGCATTGTAGAGGCAGGCGATGTGATGCTCGATGTGGCATTGGCGGTCAAGGCGGGCTTGGCACATCGCCTTCCTCCGATGTGGCCGCAATCCGGGCCTGTGCTTGCCGCGACGTTGCACCGACCAGCCTTGGTGGATGATCCGGCGCTGTTGAGGGCGACCATGGAAGCCTTGGGGCACTGGGCCTCCGCAACGGGAGGGCAGGTGTATTTCCCTGTGCATCCGCGCACGGCCGCCCGCTTGGGGGACATGGGCTTGGAATTGCCGGCCTCAGTGATCAACCCTGGGCCGCTCGGGTACGTGGACATGCAAGCCGCATTGCATCACGCCAGTGCGGTATTGACGGACTCCGGTGGACTCCAGAAAGAGGCCTGGTACCAAGGGACGGGTGCGGTTGTGCTGCGCGACACCACCGAGTGGACCGAACTCCTCGACATCGGGGCTTCGCAGCTGTTTGATCCAAGTCGCTTGTTGGCAAAGGCGGCGGCGGCAGATCTGACCGCCGCCTTGCAAGCCGCTTCTTCCGTTGTTCAGGTGAACGATGTGGCCTTATTTGGAGGCGGAGAGGCAAGCCACCGCATCTTGGAGGCCTTGGAACGATGGAAGCGAACGTCCTGATGTCGGTCACGCCCACCATCCATGTCTTTGCTCCAGGACGGACGGCGCGCCATGAAGCGGCTTTTACCTGGGTGCTCAGCAGTGTCCTCGATTTGGATTGGACCTGGGCCGAGCAGGAGGCCGCGGAGGGGCTCGACAAGGCGGTGATTCACTGTCATTACGGAGGAGGAATTGATGCGAAGGGCATGGCCTTGCCGGTGGATGGCCTGCTCAGTGAGGTTGGACAACGGAGGGCCGAACCGCCTAAGGTGGATGGTCCGGATGCGGACTTGTTTGCGGCGGTGTTCTGGATGGCGAGTCGGATGGAAGAGCACCTCCCAGGTGCTTTGCGCGATGACCACGGACGATTTGACCCCTCGGGGAGCATTGCGGAAAGAAAGGGGTGGCTGGATGTGCCGATTTGTGAGCATTGGGCGTTCCGAGTGGGGGAGCGCTTGTTGGGAGTGCATTGGCCGGCACATCGGGAGAAGCTGCTCGCACGGTTCAAAGTGGTGCCCACCATCGACGTGGACAGTGCCTACGCCTTTCGCGGCAAGGGGGGCATCCGGACCATGGGTGCCTTGGTCCGTGACTTGGCCAAAGGCCGATTCTCCAATGTGGCCAGACGGATGCGGGTCATTTTGAAGCAAGATTCCGATCCATACGACACCTATTTCAGAGCGCAGAAATGGCACCGCGACCGGGATCTTCAGGCCCAGTGGTTCTTTTTGCTCGCGGCATTTGGGTCACATGACAAAGGGTTGCCGCCATCCAGCCCTGAACTCGGCACTCTGATGCGCTCCATGGAGAAAGCGCCCGATCAAGAAGTGCATTGGCATCCGGGATATGCATCGGCTTCCGATGCTCAGGCCCTGCAGCGTGAATTCGATGCGTTCAAGCGGATTCTCGGACGGGCTCCGCTGGCATCCCGTCAGCATTACCTGAAGATGGATCCGACGGCTACACGTCGTTTCCTGCTCGCCCTGGGGATTCGGGAAGACCACACAGAGGGCCATGCAGTCCGAACTGGATTCCGGGGGGGATTCTCCCGAAGCCGTCCCTGGTATGACCTGGAAGCGGAAAGCCTGACCGACCTGGCATTGTGTCCTTTTGCCGCCATGGACGCGACGTACTTGCGTTATCTGGGTACCGCACCTGAAGCCGTGCCGGATTCGATCCGGACTCTGTCCGATGCGGTGCAGTCGGTGGGCGGAACCCTGCGGTTGTTGTGGCACAATGAGAGTCTGGCGCCGGAAGGACAGTGGGCAGCATGGGGCAATGTGTATCCGGCCGTCTTGGATGCGGCTTTGGAGGGCACCACTCCGCTTCCCGTTCCTTTGTTGACTGAACCCCTCTGAACGCGCAGCATGGACCTCGCCTTCTGGATCGAAGCATTGGGATGGATGGCCTTCAGCACGGTCAAGTTTGTGGTGACACCGGCCACGGCAGTGGCTGCGGGTGTGCCGCCGCTTCAGGCTTTTCTGTGGTCTTCCCTGGGCGCGGCCATGGGACTTGCTGCCATGCGGCCCTTGTCCATGCGGTTGTTCAGGTGGTTTGCCGCGCGGCGGCGAAAGAGAGGCAAGGCCAACTTCACCCCTTCGCGCCGCCGCATTCTCTTGATCAAATCCCGTTTCGGGTTGTGGGGGGTTGCCGTGGTCGGTGGGGTCCTTGGGGTACCGGTGGCCGCCCTTATCGCCTACAAATATTTTGGCCACCAGAAACAAACCCTCCCGGTGCTGATTGTGGTCTTCACCTTGTGGAGCGCCATCTTGACCACCTTGGCGGCCTCC
Organism: Flavobacteriales bacterium; assembly: GCA_002683735.1. The sequence continues at coordinate 4,098 of NYTZ01000069.1, read as the reverse complement.
GCATTGCTCTGAATCATGGCGAAATCCTGGCTTTTTTTCGACCTCGACCGGACTCTTTGGGACTTTGAGCGAAACTCCTTGGAGACCTTGAAGGGATTGTTTGTCGATGCGGACCTGAAGGCCAAAGGTGTCGCCGATTTTGATGCGTTCAACACCGTTTATCAGAGGGAAAACAAGGCGTGTTGGGACCTGTATCTAGCCGGCCAAATGACCAAGCCCGTTTTGCGGACCACCCGGTTTCGGAGGGCCCTCGAAGGGGTGGGGGTGGATTGCCTTCACACAGCGGAATTCATGGGGGAAGAATATGTCAGCCGAGGGCCGCATCAAACCCATTTGATGGAAGGAGCCATTGATGTCCTCAAGGCACTGCGGGACCGGGGACACAGTTTGCACATCCTGACCAATGGATTCAAGGAAGTGCAGCACATCAAGGTGCGCAATACCGGCATTGGTGACCATGTCGACGCTGTTTGGACCAGCGACGAACTGGGACACCTCAAGCCCCTTCCGGCTTGTTTCGAAGGCGCACTGCGCGGTGCGGGGGGCGCCGTGGAATCGGCTTGGATGATTGGCGACGACCATGAGGCGGATGTGGTGGGGGCTCACGCTTGCGGGTGGAAGTCGGTCCATTTTGCGCCGAATGGGGACACCCCGGCAGATTCCCCGGCCGTGGCATCGGTGGCCCACCTGAGGGAATTGTTGGCCGTTTTGCCCTGACGAAGCCGCCGGCCCTGGGTTAAATTCACCCCATGAGCCAGGACAACGGGGGCCAGAAGCCCAAACTCAACATCGAACTTCCAGAGGACGTCGCATCCGGCGTTTACTCCAACCTCGCTGTGGTCACCCACAGTCAGACCGAGTTCATCTTGGACTTCATTCAGGTGATGCCGGGCACGCCAAAGGCGAAAGTGCGTTCACGCGTGGTGCTCTCCCCACAACACGCCAAGCGCGTAATGAAAATGCTCGTGGACAACATCGGGAAGTTCGAGTCCCAGCATGGAACCATCGAGATGACCGGGCAACCAGAGCCTTCGTTCCCGATGAATTTCGGAGGGCCGACGGGCGAAGCTTAAACTCAGTTCCAGTGAGCCCCACGGGGGCTGACGGCTCCCACCACAGCGCCTCGGACTCCTTCGGTGTCCGCCGTATATACCGTGTTCGGTGCCTTGGATGGCGAAGGAGACAGGCTTCCGTCCGGCGCGAAGAAGGAGACGCCGTCGCCTGCGTCTAGAATGTGCCGCGGTCCGGCGGACAGGAGGCGGGACATGGCGTTCAGTGCGTCGGCCTCGGTCGCGCCATGGTCGATCAAGGCACCAAACAACACCGGCCCCACGGCATGCAGGCCGGCAATGCCCGGTGCCACGACCAGGAAGTCTACATCGTGCTCTTCGGGTGTCCGGGGGCGGTGGTCCGATACCACGACGTCCAGCGTACCGTCTATGGCCGCCTCTCGCAGTGCTTTTCGGTCTGCCTCCGAGCGCAGCGGGTGGTGAAGCCGCAGGGCGCGGTTGAAGCCGTCGAGGTCCGTGTCCGTCCAACGCAGGTGGTGCACCGAGGTCCCGCAGGTGACGTCCAGACCTTCTTTTTTGGCCTCACGGATGGCCGAGATTCCCGATGCACTGGTCACGATGGGGATGTGAAGCTTGCCGCCGGAATATCGCAGGAGGTCAAGGTCCCTGTGAATGCGCAGGGTTTCCCCTTCTTCAGACACTCCTGGCAGGCCGAGTTGCGTGCTGGTCGGTCCCTCGTGCATCAGGCCTTCTGGTTGGAAGGTGGGATCGGTGGCTTCAGAAAAAATTCGGGTTCCAAGGTTCTGGTGATATTCCAGAGCCCGGCGGAGGAGCTCGGGGCGGTCGATGGGGGCGTCGTCGCTGAACGCGAGCGCTCCGGCGGTTACCAAGGCTTGGGCTTCAGTGAGCTGGATGCCGTTTCGCCCTTCGCTGACCGCAGCGACAGGCAGGGCGGCCGTCACCGTGTGGGCGCTGGTGGCCGTCAACATGCGGACCTCCGCTGGTTGGTCCCGGCAAGGGCGGGTCGATGCCACGGGGGCCACGCCGCAAAAGCCTCCGGATGAGGCCACTTTCAAGCCATGAAGCAGTCCCTCGGCCCGGTCCGTGCCGGGGTCCCGAAAGTCGCACTGCAGATCAATCCAGCCCGGGAAGGCCACCGTATTGCCCAAGTCGCGGTCGCCTTCTGCAGAATTCAGTTCTCCGGCGCAGCGCTTGATGTCCAAGGGCTGTCCGGTGCTGTGGTGAATGTCGACCGGTTGACCGTGGAGGTCGTGGCCGGGCTGGATCCATTGGGCGACGCGGTAACGGGGCATGGCGGGAAGGTACGGGTTCAGGTGGTGGGTGAAGCAGGGGAGGGGGCGACGGATTTCCGCTTCAACAGGATCATTTCGAGGAAGAGGAACAACAGGGCCAAAGCGATCAGGCCCAGCCAAGCGGGGTCGCCGTCCCCGAGAACATCCACGGCGTCGACCAACTCTTGGACGTCGGACGAGAGGACTTCCGTTTGCCGCCATCCAGCTGTGACCATGGCCTGTTTCCACCCTTCCGGGTCCAACGTGGTGAGGTCGCTCTCCGCCAACGGAGGGTTGACGCCCAAGGTCAGAATGGTGCGGGGCGTGTTGCGATCGTCCTCCGCCAGGGTCAAGGTGTAAGGGCCCGGTCGGAGCTCGTTGAAGGGCAGTCCCACGCGGAATCCACCCGGGAAGCTCCTGGGGTTCAACAGGGTCCTGAATGCGCTGTCCGCAGCGGATTGCAGTGTCCAGCCTTCCGTTCCGACACCGCGCAAACCGCGCACAGTCAAGTCGGCTTCCCGTCCGGCCTCAAAAAGGCGAAGCCCGGAAGCACGGGCGGTTTCAGCCATCCGGAGTGCGGTGGGCACCAACAGGGCGTGTTGGGCGAGGTTGCTCCAATCGGTGGCCAATGGGGAGGCCAACCAGTAGAAACGGCCCGCGCCCAATTCGCCGGCGGTCAGGAAAGGTTTTCCGTCTGCAAAGGAGAGGATTCGGCGTTCACTGCGACCTGGGCGCTGGCGCCCGAACCAACCGCGGACCGAGGGCAGGTCAACGCGTTTGGGGGCTTGGGAAAAGACCCCCTCATAAAGCGGGTGTGCGTAGTGCAATTCGCCGAGCCTAGCGGGCTCATCCAAGGCTATCCATTCACCGGGTTGTCCGATACTGAGGCCCATCAACAGCTCGTTCCACCCATCGCCAAGCCGTTCTCCCGGCGGAATCAGCCAAGCACTTTGGCCGCCTTCCACGGCTTCAAGCAGGGCGCTGACGAGACCGGAATTCGGGTTGTCCACCCCTTGGACGACGACGAGGTCCGCTTCGGTCAGAACGGCGTAATCGAGGCCGCCTTCCGTCATGGCCGAGACATTGTGCAAGGTGGCGTCGGCGAAGAGGCGCTGCAGGGCCACTTGTTCGGCCGGTCCTGCGGATCGCCCTTGGATGAGTACCACGTTGACGCGTTCGCTCACTTCGTAGCCGAAGTGCAGGGCATCGTCAAAGGTGACGGGGGCATCCACCGTGCGCACCGTAGCGTGGACATGGCCCGCCGCTTCATGGCGGAATCGCAGAACGGTGTCGGTGTCCAAACCGGGTCGAAGGCCGTAGGAGCCAATGGCCATCCTGCGACCATTGAGGTCTAGGCTGAGAGGGAGGTCGTCCACCGGACGCTGCGCATCGTGGGAGATTCGGACATGAAGCACTTCGCTTCGGCCGGTCAGCCGCATGGGGGTTTCGAACCACGCCGAGTCGATGCGGACATTGACTGCGGGTGCAGTGGGCTGCGTGACAAACCGGATGGCAAGGCTCGAGTCGGCCTGTCCGGACAATGCCGGGGACAAGCCATGACTGGAAGCCTGCAGGTCGGTGAAGAGGTAAGCGGTGCCTTCCCCGTTTTCTGCCGACAACCGGTCCTGCACTTGCAGGAGCACGTCTCCGATCCCGGGGGCGCCGTATCCGGGACGGATGGCGGCGATGCGCTCGAGGGCCTCTTCCCGGGATCGGGTTCGCCGATCGGAAGGGGTGAAGTCCGAGGTGAACACCTGGAACCGGTCGGTGGGGCCGGCGGCATCGACCAGTGCCGA
>NYTZ01000068.1 GCA_002683735.1 Flavobacteriales bacterium | reverse complement strand
ACAACCTCTTCTACATCATCGCCGATTCCTTGTCCCGTCTGTCCGTGACGGGCACGCTGCCAGAAAACAAGGGGTTGGCCACGGACATCCAGATTGCCGGAGACACTTGGTCTGCCTCATTTGCCGATTTCGTGCGGAACTCCGCCACCCTCAACGACAGCTTATTGGACTGGAAAAAGACCGCCACCAACATGGCCCTGCCCCCGGAGGTACGCAATGCGGCAAAAGCTGAATTCGATGCCGGGCGCGACCGGATGACCGAGCTCGCTCGCACCACCGTCAGGGAACACAAGACGGACCCCGTAGGACTGATGGCCGTGGAATACCTCGACCTGTCCGCGGACCGCGCGTTGGCCAAACAGGTGTTGGACAGCACCCGAACGGCCATGGGCCATAGCGCTGCCCACCGCAATTTGACCCGCCGTGTCCAAGAGCAAGCCAAGCCGAGGGTCCAAAACCGCCGAAATGGCAAAATCGAACCCGGCATGGCCATGCCGGACGTCTCCCTCTCTGATCCGGACGGGAATACCAGGACGCTGTCCGACCTGCAAGGAAAGGTGGTTCTTGTGGACTTCTGGGCCAGTTGGTGCGGGCCCTGCCGCCGGGAGAACCCGAATGTGGTCCGCGCGTATGAAGCGTACAAGGACCGCGGGTTTGAAGTCTTCAGCATCTCCCTGGACCGCGACGCGAAGAAATGGAAGCGGGCCATCGAACAAGACGGGCTTGTCTGGCNGAACCACATCAGCGACCTGCGCGGGTGGAGCAGCGTGGTCAGCGACCTTTATGGCATCAGCAGCATCCCCCACGCCATCTTGATTGATGAACGTGGAACAGTGGTGGCGACGCACCTCCGCGGCGCCCAATTGGAGCGGGAACTGGAAAAGCTACTCTGACCTCCCAGACGTGGCCCTTCACTTCGCATCGGACCTTCACCTCGGTACTCCGGACCGCGACGCCTCACGCGACCGGGAACGCGCGTTCCTGCAGTGGGTCGACGAAGTGGGCTCCAGAGGCGATGGGCTTCACCTGGTGGGTGACATGCTGGACTTCTGGTTCGAATGGAAGCATGTCGTGCCCAAAGGTGCGGTTCGCCTGCTCGGCCGCATTGGTGAGCTCGTGGATGGTGGGCTGGACGTCCATTGGCACCTCGGCAACCACGACATGTGGACCCGNGGCTACCTCGCCGACGAACTCGGTGTTACCGTCCATTCCGACCCCATCCGANTCGAATACGAAGGGTTCCAATGCCTGGTGGGGCANGGAGATGGGCTCGGCCCCGGAGACCGCAAATACAAGGCCCTGAAGCGCCTGTTTCGCAATCGGGCNGCCCAATGGGCNTTTGCGCGTCTGCACCCCAACCTCGCTTACGGCATTGGTTCCAGACTTAGCCGGGACAGCCGCGCTGCCGGTGCTGAAGCCGAAGCCCGGTACGACGGCCCGGAAGGAGAGTGGCTTCACCACCATTGTCGGGAGGNGCTGTCACAGGAGGACATTGACTTTTTCATCTTCGGCCACCGCCACCTCCCACTCGATCTGGAGGTCCAGGCCGGTGGCCGCAAGGCCCGCTACCTCAACTGCGGGGACTGGATCGGACACCGCACCTTCGTCACTTTGGACGAGAACGGTGCCGCCCTCCACCACTGGGACTAAAAACGAAAACCGCCGCCTCCCCATCGGAAAGCGGCGGTTCCCATCGGGAGTCCTTCCGATTAGCGGACAATTAGCCGCGCGGTCTCGCTGTGGCCATTCTCCACGGCCGTCACNAGGTAGACTCCGGTGGCGAAGTCGCTCACAGAGAAGCGAACGAGACCATTGGCCGTCTCTTGGCGGTTCAGCGTGCGGACCGGGCGTCCGTTTAGGTCGTACACCGTCAGGTCGGGCTGAACCCAGCCTTCGCCAAACTTGACCGTCACGTCGTCACCCGAAGCNGGGTTGGGGTATATGAGCAAGTTGCGCTGGTCAACGGCCTCGTCGAAGGTCAACTCTTCAGTCCCGAGGTACACGTCGCTGCGGAAGATGCCGCGGCCGTGCGTACCGGCGTAAATGGCGCCATTGTTGGTCACCTCGGACCACTCCATCGGCATGTGCCACTGCTGCTCCATACTGAAGACCGGTGCGGCGATGTCGTCGGCATTGGCAACCATGCCCATGTTCTCCACCGTCCAGTTGGCGCCGCCGTCAACGGTCTGCCAGATGCCGTGCTCGGTTCCGACAAGAATGGTGTTGCCCGAGACGTCGCCTTGGTCGATGACCGCGTCGTAGACCGGCATCTTGCTCAGGTCGTTGCTGCTCGGGAACCAGATGTTGCTCCAGCTCGGGTTGTCGTCGAGGGCGTTGAACGTTTCCTGGACCTTGCCGCCGCTCACGGTGCCGTATCCACCCACGGTGGCAATCACGTGATTCGGGTCGTTCGGGTCAACGGCCACACCGGTGACCACAGCACCGGTGGCCATNATCTGAGTGCGGGTCACCCCGGCCGGAATCTCACAGTTGCCTTCGTGCTNCCAAACACTGTTGAGGCCGCTAAAGCGGTAAAGCTTGGCATCCCAGCCTGCGACGAAAATGTGGTTGCCCGCCTCCGGGTGATCGCCCTTGGCGAACTCGATGGCTTTGGTGCCGGATCCAGCAGGAGCATTGCCCAGGAAGAACCAACGCGGCTGGGTGTTAAAGTTGAGGCCGTTGCGCGTCATCCACACTCCGTTGGTGCCATTAAAGCCGATGACGGTCATGCTCGTGTAGGGGTCGGTCACATCGATCACCTCATGCACGTCGTACAGGGTATCGGCAGCGTAAAACCAAGTGGTGTCGCACACCGTGACCAGCGAGGTGTCGCCATCCTCGATGACCTCGACATCGTCACAGTCATACGTGATGGTCAAGTCCTGGTCGTCGAGCCAAGGGTACTCGGTGTTCTCTACCGGCCCGTCCCCGGNGAGGATTTCCGGGCGAATNAGAACGTCCCAATAGCGCAGGGGCTCTTCGAGGGTATATTGGAAGGGACGGTTGAGGTTGGCCGTCTCCATATTGAAGGTGCTGTCCTCCACAGTCTGGTCGTATGGGTTGACCAATTGCACGGTCATGCCGCTATTCTCGTCGTTGAAATCCTCGTAGAGGTTCATGCAGGTGTAGAACCCACCAATGTTGTTTTCGTCGTTCAGGAGGTCCACGATGCACTCATCGTAGAAGGAACCGCCTTGCGTGAAGGGCGCACCCGACACGTAGAACCCACGGCCGAGGACACCATTCTGGGAAGTGGCCATGAANGGAATTCCCTCCTGCAGGCCGGTGGCCTGAGACAGGGCACAGTCGAATCCGTCACCGCCGAAGACGTCGGCGGCGTCTTGATCGTTGAAGAAGGTGCCGTTTCCGGGAATGAGGGACGTGCCATTGTCCTGGGCNCCGCCGATGGCCTCGCTGGTCGGACCGTANGCAATGCCATAGAACTGGGNGATCTGGAGGCCGCGGTTACAAGCCTGATANGTCTGTCCGCCGTCCTCACTGCGGAAGATGCCGCCGTCGGTGGCCACGTACATCGTACCGCCCGGGGTAAAGAGCACCTCGTGGACGTCAGCGTGNACGTAAAATGGATTTCCGGGGCCACCGCCCATCGANGCAGCCTGTTCNGCCTGATAGGAAGGACCACAGCGCCAGAAGGCCTGTCCTCCGACATAAGCAATGCCTGGATCGCCCTTCTTCACGCCGAGGGCGAGGTCGTAGCGGGCCTGGTTGTTGGTCGGGCAAATGTCATAGCCCTCCACACCGGACGGCCAGATTTCATCCCAGGTCAAGCCTGCATCCGCACTGTGGAACACGCCACCGAACTGACTGCCGGAAGTGGCCAACAGGGCATAAGCGCTGTTGGGGTCGTCCGGACTGATGGCCACCCGGCAACGGCCGAATCCCTGGGGGATGGCGGGGTCGTTGGGGGAGCCGCTGACCGTCTCGGAGGAGGAGAAGTCGTTGGAGCGGTAAACACGGCCGTTGGTCGTGCTGATGAGCATGTAGCTGCCATCCTCAGCAATTTCGATGTCCTGGACACCTGCAGTGCCGGTGATGCCGCTGATGACGTTCTCCGTGATTTCGCCATTCTCGATGTAGCCAATGCCCTGGATTCCACCGTACCAAACGCGGGAAGCAACGTTTGGATCCGCCACGAGGGCGTCGGTTGCGCTCCAGTCTCCACCCTGGAAGGCGCCGGGATCNGTGCCTTCGAGGCGGGTCCAAGTGGCACCCATGTCGGTAGTCCGGTAGATGCCGTCTCCCCGGAATCCTGAACCGCCGACGCCGCTGACGCCATCAAACTGGGTGCCGGTGCCGACGTAGATGTCTCCGTTTCCGGCCATGGCGATGCTCGCCACCATCGGGGACGGGAAGGTGGAGACGCGCTCCCAGTTGTCGCCCTTGTTCCAAGAGCGCCAGAGGCCACCACTCACGCCACCGGTCCAGATCTGGAATTCGTTGACGGCAAGGATGCAGCGGGTACGGCCGCCTACATTGTCCGGACCCATGGGGTTCCAATATTGGGCGGAGGNACGGTTTCCCGATTGGACCTGTGCGACCTGACGNGTCCGTTCCCCGAGGGCCAANAGGCCATCGTGGTTCATCTCACCGGTCTCCACATCGCCGCGAAGGGCGAGCAGGACTTCCTCCATACCGGAGGCGTCGGCGACCGACTCGTTNTGGGCGGCGGAACGGGGCGCATAGGCCGTTTCATTCTGCAGGTTNAGCTGAAGGAAGGCCAGGACGCCGGCACAGGCGATCACGNCCAAAAGNAAGACAGTCTTCTTCATTGTGTGGGTTTCTCCAATCCGTAGGAAGGCGGAATTTAATCAAGGAACCTCAGCCGTCCGGCATGGGTTCGCTGTGTTGCATGACCTGCGTGCCCGAGGGGCATGAAACCGGCCGCTTCGCCCTTAAACGACGTGCTTCTCGGCGTGGTAGCTCGAGCGCACCAATGGACCGCTCTCCACAAACATGAAACCCATGGCAAGTCCCTCCTCCCGCAACATTTCGAAGGTATCGGGGTGAACGAACTCCGCGACGGGCAAGTGCTTGGGGGTCGGCTGCAAGTACTGTCCAAGGGTCAAGACCTGACAATCCACTGAGCGCAGGTCCTCCATGGTTTCCCTCACCTCCTGAACCGTCTCGCCCAAACCGAGCATCACCCCACTTTTGGTGCGGATGCCGGCCCGACGAAGACGCATGAGCAACTCGAGGCTGCGGTCGTATTTGGCCTGGATGCGGACCTGCTTGGTAAGCCGGCGCACCGTTTCCAGGTTGTGGCTCACCACCTCGGGGGCCACATTGATGACCTTCTGTAGGTTTTCCCACTTGCCCGCGAAGTCAGGAATGAGGGTCTCCATGGTCGTGCCCGGACTTTGGTGGCGAATGGCGCGCACCGTCTGCGCCCAGATTTCCGCTCCGCCATCCCGCAGGTCATCGCGGTCGACCGATGTGATGACTGCATGCTTGACCTGCATCAATTTCACGCTGTTGGCCACCCGGCCCGGCTCAAAGGGGTCCACATCTTCGGGACGCCCTGTGGACACATTGCAGAACCCGCAAGAGCGCGTGCAGACATTGCCCAGGATCATGNNNGNNGNNNTNCNTTCGCCCCAGCATTCTCCCATGTTGGGACAGTTTCCACTTTCGCAGATGGTGTGGAGCTTGTGCTCGCTTACCAACCCGCGCACCTTGCGGTAGGCCTCGCCAGTGGGCAACTTGACCTTGAGCCACGGCGGCTTGGTGCGCTTGCGGGGCGCATCTCCATGGGGGCTGGTCTGGGGGGAGGCGTGGGTCATGTCTTGAATTGCTGTCTTCCGAAGCTCCAATGAAAGAACAAGGTCAGAAAGAACCGGTCGTTCTGGTCGAAGTCCGGCGCCATGATCTCGACGGGGGTCACAAACGCATCGAATTGAACGCCGACGGAGGCCATGCGCAGCACTTCTCGCTCACCGCTGTATTCAAAGTCTGCTGCGACCCTGAAGAAACCGCCGGGTGTGGGCTTCAATTCCAAGATTCCGTTGAGGGCTCCGGCTCGGCCGTAGATGTCGTCCGTGCCATGGATGCTGGGATCGTACCGCTCCGTCAGCACATAGCGGTAAGGGATGTCGGGATACCCGATTTCGAGGTAAATGGGTTTGGTGAGGGCAACAGCCGGGCCAAACGCGTATTTCCAGCCGATGGCCACCGCCCCGTTGCGAAGCTTAGGGGTGCTGACCGTCCGCTTGCCCCAGCCCAATCGGGCGACATAGGCAGAATTGACCTTACCGAACACGTAGCTCTTGCCCTGATCGTAAACTGGATTGAAGCTGCGCACCTCCTTGGGGTGNTTCATGCTCACCACTTCCAGCGACNAGGTGCGCACCTTGCCCACCCCGCGNTAAGCGCCAAATTCAATGTGNCCGCCCATGCCCCGGGTGTGCAGGGACAGCCCNCCTTCCACGCGGTGNGTGAAGACGGTTTCTGGNCCATCCTCCGCCTGCTGAGCGCGCAACGGAGTGGCCATCAGCGCGGCCAACATCACAACGCCAACACAGGCAATCGCGACTCGGGAAAAACTTCGGTGGATGACCATGAACTCATGCGAAATTAGCGCACGATGAAGTACGCCCTCACCTCCCCCCAACCCCTGAGAACCCAAGCGGTTCACGAAGTCAATCGCCAAACTTTGCTCACNGATGCCCCCACGGACAACGGCGGACTTGGCGAAGCCTTCTCCCCGACGGACTTGGTGGCAGTGGGCCTGGCCAGCTGCATCATGACCATTCTCGGACTCCGGGCGGCCTCGAGGAACCTCATCATTTCAGGAATGGAGGCTTCGACCGTAAAGAAGATGAGCCCGAACCCGAGGCGCATTGCACGCATCGGAGTCGAGCTCACCGTATCGCTGGAAGGGGGGAACGAGGCCGACCGNGAGTGGCTTCGCGAGGAAGCATTGGCGTGCCCGGTGGCCCTGTCCCTTCACCCGGATCTCCATCAGGACATCCGGATCGCATTCGTTTGAATCAAGGCTGGACTTCGGCCTCGACCGCTACGCCATTGGACGTCTCGGTCTGTTCGAATTCAACGCCGCTGTAAGCGTCACAGTAGGGATAGGACAAGGCACAGCTGCTGAGGCCGATGCTGATCATGAGGGCCGTGGCCCAGAGGTTGAAGTGCTTCATAGAAATGTGATGTGGGATGAAAGACACAAGTCGCAGTACGGCGGGCTCCGCAAATAGGTTACGTTCGCCCTCCCCAACTTGCACTCCGCATGGACATCCTGATTCTCGGCTTCTTCGTTCTCTTTTGCGTAATCACCCTTGTTCTTCTCCTGCGCTTGCTAAGAAAACAGGGCAATTCAACTGTGGGGTCTGGCAGAGACAGCACACCACTCCAAGCGGAAATCGAAAAGTGGGAAACCCGTTGGAAGGAAGACCGGACGGAAGCCGAGCAGCGCGAAGCCAATTTGCGGGACGCCGTGGACCAGGAAAAGGCCAAGGCCTCTCTTTTGCAAGCGGATGTCGCCCGGCTTGAAGCAGAATTGACGGCCGCACAGCAGCGCCTTCAGGAACAGGAAGCCGGCCGTGACGCTCAGGAAAAAGCGTTGCTCAACCGATTCAAAGTGCTCTCTGGCGAACTCCTCCAAGCCGGCACGGACCGGTTGAAAAAGACCAACAAGGCCGAGCTCGACGCCCTCCTCAAGCCCTTTGCGGAAAGACTGGACTCGTTCGGCAAACAAGTTCAGGACGCCTATGGCGAAGAGCGCAAACAGCAGGGCGAGCTGTCGGAGCGACTCAAGCAGCTCTTCGACCTAAATCAGAAGATGTCCGAAGAGGCGCACAACCTGACCCAGGCCCTGACCGGCAATTCCAAGGTGCAGGGCGATTGGGGCGAATTGCAGCTGGAGACCCTGCTTCAAAACGCGGGCCTCGAGAANGACGTGCACTACGAGATTCAGGACACGGGCCGCAACNACGAGGGCAAACTCCTCCGTCCCGACTTTTTAGTCAAGCTGCCGGACGACCGGCTGGTCGTGGTCGACTCCAAAGTGTCCCTNACAGCGTATGCCAATTGGACCGGGGCCGAGGATAAAGACGCCCGCACAACCGCAATGAAAGCCCATTATTCCAGCATGGAACGCCACGTGCGCGAACTGGGGGATAAGGGATACCAGGACCTCTATGGCACCTCCCCAGATTTCGTGCTGATGTACATCCCGGTGGAGCCTGCCTTGAGCATTGACTTTGACCGTCAAAATGCGCTGTACCAGATGGCGGCGGGAAAGAAGGTTGTGCCCGTCACCACCTCAACCCTCCTCGCCACTTTGAGGTTGATCAGCTTCCTGTGGAAGCAGGAGAGCCAGCGCCGCAATGCAGAGGCCATTGCCGAGCGAGGCCAGCTTCTGCTCAAAAAGTTCAATGGCTTCCTGACGGACATCCAGAAAGTGGGCGACCGACTCGATCAGGCCCAAGCCTCCCATCAGGGTGCGATGCAGAAGCTCTCGCGCGGCCCCGGCAACCTCATCAGCCAAGCAGAGAAGCTGCGGAAACTCGGCAGCATCGAGGCCCCACTGGCCGCCAGCGCCACCGATGTGGAAGCCGCCATCGAGTCCGATGCTCCCTTCCTGCCCACTCCCGATTCGGATGGACCCGACCCTCGCGAGGCGGAACCGGATTCCTCCCCGAACTTGCCCTCATCGTGACGCGCCGCCCTGTCCTGCACCCCTGTCTTTTGCTGCTGGCCCTCGGGGCCCTCAGCCTCTGGGGAGGCGGATGCTCCAGTCCGGAGCGGCTCGGATCCAACGCAGCCAAACCCTATCTGTGGGAGTCCCTCCCCCACCACCCGCAACTCGCATGGCACCGACACCGTGCGGATTCAGCGGCACTGTATGTTCGGATTCCCGCATTTGAACCCCTTCACCTTCGGGAAGGCGCAAACGCCCCGTTCCAATTTTCGATGGACATCGAATTGCTGGTGGAACCCACAGAGTGGCCGAATGCCCAAGACGGGGAGCCCCCCGCCACAATGCTCCACCGTTTCCGATGGAAGGAAAAGGCCGACCCCGATCGCACGGAACTGGTGCAGCGCTTCGTCTTCCCCATGCCCATCGGACGGTACCGCATCGTGCACACTGTGCGCGACCGCAATCGCGGGTCGGACGTAACAGGCGTGACCTTGTTTGACGGCTGGGGGCAGGATGCCCCGGTCCGGAACTTGGCCGTAAACCTCGACACGGGTGAACCGGTCTGGGAACACACGATTCCTGCCGGAGCCAATGGGGCATGGCTGATTCCCGCCGACCGGATGGCCCTCGCCCTGGACCACGACCACCTCCACCCGGTGGACTCCTTCCCTTCCGCGCCCTTTCTGGACCGCGCCAAGGTTCCTTTTCTCTTCCCCGACTCCACCCGGGCCGAGCGACCACGGAGAATCTCGGGCACACCCTCGGGCCTTCCGCAAGGCGACTGGAGCGGTTGGGGCGTGATGGAATGGAAAGCCAACGCTGGGACACACCGGTGGACTCCCCAAGGAGAAAACCGACCTTGGATCGTGGCCGCACGGCGGCCCCACTTCCCCATGATGCGGGATGTGGACGAGCTGGTTCGCGCCACCCGCTACATCGCCACCCGCCAAGAGTATAAGACCATGCGCGATGCCCGTGACCCGAAACGCGCCTTGGACGACTTCTGGCTGGGCCTGTCCGAAGGGCCGCAAGGCGCTCGCCAACTGATCTCCACCTATTACGGCCGCGTCCGGGATGCCAATGTGCACTTCAGCAGCATGAAAGAAGGCTGGTGCACCGATCGGGGCATGGTTTACATCCTGTTCGGCCACGCCGACCGAATCCGACGGGACCGCGCTGGCGAAACCTGGATCTATGGCGAAGAAGGCGACGTGAACGCCTTGGTCTTCCGGTTCACCGCCGTAGACCGGGGAGACAACTTCAACGCCCACGAATTGGAACGATACCCAGGATTCAGGAGCCCCTGGGAAGCCATGGTGTCCACCTGGCGGCGCGGAAAAGTGAGAAAACGATGAGGACCCGACACAAGAAGCAAGACGACCGGATCATCGGTTGGCACCCTGTAATCGAGGCCCTTGAAGAGGGGTTGGATATGGCGCGCGTGCTCATCCAGCGGGACAGCAAGGATGACCGGACGCGCCGCCTGCTTTCCATGCTGCGGGCGCGGAGGATTCCGGTGCAGCGCGTGCCGAAGGACCGGCTGGACCGCATCACCAAGAAAAACCACCAGGGCATCGTCGCCTTTGCATCGCCCATCACCTTCACGCCCCTCGAGGAACTGGTACAGCAAGGTTTCGAATCCGGGGAACGCCTGTTCCTTGTGGTCCTCGATGGCGTGACCGACGTGGGCAACCTTGGGGCCATCGCCCGGTCGGCGGAATGCTTCGGTGCCACCGGACTGGTGTTGCAGGACCACCACGCTGCACCCGTCAACGAAGATGCCGTCAAAACGAGCAGCGGTGCACTCTTGCGACTGCCGGTCGCGCGGGTTCCGGACATCGCCAAGGCGCTCCACTACCTCGGACAGTGCGGCCTCGAACGCATCGGATTGAGCGAAAAAGGCGAACGCCCGCTTGGCGAATGCAGCCCCTCCGACGCCGCCTGCCTGGTGCTGGGAGATGAGGAACACGGCATCTCCATGAAGAGCTGGGCCAAGTGTGACGTGCATGCCCGCATCGACATGCGTGGCAAGACCGGCTCCCTCAACGTCAGTGTTGCCGGGGGAATCGGGCTGCACCACCTGCTCGGCTGAACCCGAAGGAAGCACCGGTGAATCATGGGCATGACCATCGGGGCCGGTCCCGACGAATCCTTATTCACACCCTGTGAGTCAGTAATTCGTTTCGACCAATAAATTTTTGTTTGTCGATTATTCTAAACTTTCTGTATATTTGATTTGCCAACTCGTCGTCTGTTTTCAGCGTTTTAGCCGAAGCCAAACTGAAAACAATACATGACGCACAATCGCTACGTTCGCACAAACTGCCCGGAAACACTTCGTTTCCAGCAAGTTGGTATTCAAGACTCCCGTGTCATGCCTGCACGTCTGACCCTACTCCTCACATTCTGCGGCTTGTTCCTCGTTGGTTCAGGACAAGATTTTCTCCGCTACACCTGTTCCACAGACTGTCAACCTGCTCTGTTGACCGAACCCGGAGATACCCTCCTCGCCTGTGACGATGCCCTCCCTCCATTCGGAGAGATCCTGGCGGAAGCTTGTCCGGACACGGCTGTGTCACAAACGGTCGGCCTGGAATTGGATGCCACCACAGTCACCCGTTATTCCGTAGAAACCGCATTTGGAGACGGCGTGGACTGGGCACTTTGGCTCGGAGGTTTCGACGCGATGGGCCACGGTGCGAGCGAGCACTTTGTCCCCCATGGTGACGGGGTGCACCTCGAACTCTACGCCAATGGCACCGCCCGGTTCTCAGGTGAAGTGCGCAATGACACGGATCCAGATCAACAATTCGAGCTCGACGTGTTTCTGCAATACCGCGCAGACTATGACGAATGGACGGCTCAGGGACGCCTCCCCAAGGACGATTTGGGCTTGGGCGCTTACGTGGATTGGAACTATTTCGAACTGGTGGACACCCTCAGCCGATTGATTGGCCGTGGGGATTTCGAGGGCGACATGCTCTACCTCGATCACATGCCCACCTCCCGGCTGTTCGGATTCCAGATGGGTGTCGATGGTGCCAACAACCGCAACACCAACATGGGCATCAGCGGTTGGTTCTGGTATCGTGGCATGATTGCCGGTGCGGACGTGGTCGGTACGGGAGACATCAACGCCGACCTCACCAACGAGGAAACTGAAGAGGTGGCCTGCCCGGTGGTGGAGGAATACCGCCGTGTGCGAATGGCCTGGTCCGAATGCGGCCACGACATCCACCACAACACCATCCAACGTCTCGACGAGGAAGCCCCAGTCTTCTTGTCCATCCCTGCCTTGGAGTCCGCAGATTGCACTCAGCTCCCGGACACTCCCGGTGTGGCGGCCTTTGACCTGTTTGATGCCTGCGGCAGCGACTTGACNTTGGTGGTCAGCTCGGATGTGGTGACCGGACCTCCGTGCAACCAAATCCTCACCCGGACCTGGACGCTGTCCGATGCTTGCACCAACAGCGTAGACACCGTTCAAACCATTGCGCTGGTCGACACCACCGGTCCGACGTTCACCGTCATGGACACGACGTTGGTCTGCGATGAATGGGACAACTACATGCCCTTCGAGATCGACCCTGAGGACAACTGCTCGCCAGCCGAAAGCGTGACCTGGACCTTCAGCGACACTGTCACCAGCGGCTTCTACCCCTTCCAATTCACACTNGACCGGATTTATTCCGCCACAGACCTCTGTGGAAATGTGACCGTGGACACGATGACCATCGACGTCATTGACACCGTGGCCCCGACTTGGGTATTCCTCCCGCCGGACACGACCATCCTGTGTGACGAATGGGAGAACTACACCATCATTCAACCCATTGTTGAAGACAACTGCGACCCCAGTCCCGAAGGGCCGGCAGGCGGCGGCGCTTCGGACACGACCATCACTGAAGGCGAGTGCTTTGGCGAATTCCTTGTTGAACTCACCTTCGAGTTTGAGGACATGAGCGGAAACACAATCAGCTATGTCCAGCTGATCAACGCGGTGGACACCATTCCGCCCACNTTCCCCTACTTCCCGCCGGACACCGTGCTCGATTGCACGGAAACGTATCCACAACCCGGTGACAGCGCCATTTGGATGGCCACGGCGGCAGACAATTTCTGCCCCTTTGAAGTGACGTGGACCGACAGCCTTGCTGCCGGGTCTTGTGCCGGTGCGGACACCTTGTTCCGGACCTTCACCGCCATCGATGACTGTGAGAACACCACGACGCAGGTGCAAATTCTCGTCCGCCAGGACACCTTGGCGCCATTCATNACCGACTTGCCGGAAGACACCCTCATCGCCTGTGGCTCTGACTTGCCCGAGCTCATCTTCGGCGCCGTGGACAACTGTTCCGGCGTGGACAGCACCTGGATCTCGGTTGAAACCCTTGACTTGGGACCGCTTTCCGAGTCGTGTCCAGTTGTGGAGCGCTTGCAGCGAACCGCTTATGCGATGGACGGCTGCGGCAACGTCGCACAGGCCATTCAAATGGTCGACATCATCGACACGCTGGGCCCTGTCATCACGTTGATGGACACCACCATCGCCTGCGACTTGTGGGCAGAATTCGTGGCCGACACCCCCATGGTTCTCGATGCTTGCACGGGCACAGCCGATGTTGCCCTGACATTCGAGGACGAAGTGGTCGACGGCATCTTCCCGGTCGACTTCACCCTGCACCGCGTCTTTACCGCCACGGATGCCTGCGGCAATGCCAGCATGGACACCATGGTCATCGACGTGATTGACACCGTGGCTCCGATCTTGGTGGAAGTCCCCCTCGACACCACCATCCTGTGCGACCAGTGGGAGGATTACATCATCGTCCCCCCCACCTTGGAAGACAACTGTGACACCAGCAGCACCTTCGCAGGAGGGTGGATGACCGACATCATCGAAGGGGAGTGCATNGGNGATTACGTCGTGNTGGTCAACTTCGAGTATGCCGACCTGAGCGGCAATGCGGTCACCTATGTCCAAACCATCACGGTTGTGGACACCATCGCGCCGACGTTCGTGTANTTCCCCATGGACACGGCCTTGGCGTGCGACGAAGCCTACCCCCTNCCTACGGACTCCTCCATCTACATGGCCATGGCAGAGGACAACTGCTCACCCCTTGACATCACTTGGGCAGACAGCCTCNTCACGGGTGCTTGCCAAGGAACCGACACGTTGTTCCGCACCTTCANGGCCATCGACGACTGTGGCAACACCACGACTCAAGTCCAGACCCTGTTCCACATCGACACGGTCGGTCCGGTCATCGATGTCATGAGCATCCCGGNNCCGGTGACCATCCAATGCATGGACGCCCTGCCTACGGACGTTCCGATGGCGGAAGACGCCTGCTCGGACATGCCGTTGCTGTTGGTGTCGGCAGACACCACAGGCGGCGAGGGGCTCTGCGCCGGTGGCATTGAAGTGACCCGGACCTTCACCTTNACGGATGCCTGCGGCAACACGTCCATGGCCAGCCAATTGGTGACCGTGGTGGATACGGTGGCTCCAGAATTCGAGGAACTCCCGGAACCGGCCACGTATTACTGTGAGGAGGTCATCCCGACCTGTTTTGACTTTGACGTGCAAGCCTTCGATGGCTGCTGCGAGACCACCGTTACCTGTGAAGAAGAGATCATCTCCACGGATTGTCCGGGCACCTACTCGGTGAACCTGACCTTCACCGCCACAGACGAAAATGACAACGCGGCCACCGCGCTGGTCGTGTATGAAGTGGTCGACACCATTGCCCCGGTCATCGGCATCCTGCCCAATGACACCACCATCAACTGCGCCGTTGCAGAAACGACGCCGACCCTCGACAGCACCTTCTTTGCCGTGGAGGACGGATGCAACCCTTGGACGTTCGCGGTGACCACCACCTTTGAAGGCCAGGAGGACAACCCCTGCAACTACACACGGATTGATGCCTACGTCTTCACAGATTGCAATGGCAATGCTGCCACGTTCGATCACATCCTGACGGTGCAGGACACCACCGGCCCCAACATCGTTGCAGTGCCTTCGGACCTCTTCCTCGCCTGCCCGCAGGAAGTCCCGGAGTTCGACACTTCCCTGCCTGTGAGTGAATGGGCCGACGACGTGCTGGACCTGCAGATCACGGACGAATGCAATGGCGACCTCTCCGAGGTAACGGCCACCTATGAGGACGTGCTGGCCGTCAGTGTGGACGCGACGCATTACACCTTGACCCGGAAGTGGACCTTCTTTGACCACTGCAACAATCCGACCGAATACGACCAGGTCATCGATGTGAACGAGCCAGATCTNGAATTGCCCAATGCCTTCAGTCCTGGGGGAGACGGAATCGGCAATGGATTCAACGACACCTATGTGATTGGCAACCTCGGCCTCACCGATGACGAGAGCGATTACTACCCGCCTTGCTACTGGGACGGAGACAGCCAATCTCGGTACTTCCAGGTCTTCAACCGCTGGGGAACGCTGGTGTACGANACCGAAGCCGGACAGCTTTACCGCAACGACTGGGACGGACGCAGCTCGGTGACGGGAGACGCCCTTCCGGACGGCACCTATTTCGTGCTGCTCATCCTCGGCAATGGCCGTCAGTGGGGCACGTTCGTCGACCTCCGCAACGACCAGTAATCCCCTGACCCGCTTGCCCCTGATTTCGAAATCATGTTGACCATGAAACGCATTTGCCTTTTGCTCCTGCCCTTGATGTTTGCGGCCACCCCGCAACTCCAAGCACAGCAGGACGTGATGATCAGCCAGTACCTCTTCAATGGTCTGCTGGTCAACCCCGGCTACGCCGGATCGCACCCATACACTTCGAGCACCTTGTTGCACCGCAGCCAGTGGACCCAGTTCGACGGGGCCCCTACCACGAGCATTGTGGCTGTGGATGGCGCCTTGCGAAACAACAGCCTCGGCATTGGGTTGCTGATGATCCAAGACCAGATCGGCTTAAACACCCAGAGCGATGTCTCGGTGAATGTCGCCTACCGGGTTCGCCTCGGCGCGGGCAAACTGGCCTTTGGCCTCAAGGGCGGCTTATCCAACATGCGGGCAGACCTGTTTGCGGCAGAGCTGACGGATCCGGGTGATCCGAATTACGCGGAGAACCAGCAGATCACGCAGGTGGCCCGGTTCGGTTTTGGCGCCTACTACCACATGCAGCGATTCTACCTCGGTGTGGCCATCCCGACCCTGTTCTCTGCCTCTTTGAGTGCCTTCGATGCTGCTGCTGAACCCCACTTGCTTACCACAGCCGGTGTGGTCATCGAAGCCTCGGACGCCATCATGCTGAAGCCCAGCTTCCTTATCAAAGCGGTTCAAGGCGCTCCCGCACAAGTCGACCTAAACTTTCATGCCCTCTTCCAAGAGCGCATCTGGTTGGGCGCCGGTTGGCGCTCCGGGGATGCCATTGTCGGCATGATGGAAATCCAGGTCACACCGGAATTGCGCATCGGATATGCCCGAGACTTCACCACCAGCGCCATTCAGAATTTCACGACAGGATCCAATGAAATCCTGATTGGTTTCGACTTCGGTCAAGGCATCTCTGCCAAGCGTTCCCCCCGATACTTCTGATCATGAACCGCGAACTCCTTTCCCTTTCCGGACTCCTGCTCGGGCTCGTGGTGCTGATGGCACCGGGCTGTGCCCGACTGCACCTCGAAGAAGGCCAAGCCGCATTCGACGAGTTGCGCTATCAGGACGCCATTCATCACTTTGGTTCTGCCGTCCAACGCGAGCCGAATCCAGAGGCCTACCGCAAGCTGGCCGAGTCCCACGCACTCATCAATGAGCCGGAACAAGCAGCCGCAGCCTATGCCCTGCTCATCAACCAGCCGGAGGCGACCGACGACGACCGTGTCTCCTATGCCTCCATGTTGTTCCAGCAAGCCCGCTATGCGGAAGCCGAAATCATCCTGAATGACGTCTCGCAACGCAACCCCGGCAATGAGGTTGTGGCTGCGCTCCGCCAAAGTGCGGTGCTCGCCCAGGACCGAACCCGCGATACAACGGCCTTCGAAGTACAGGCCATGGAGACCGGAGAATTGCGGGCCGCCTTCGCGCCATACCGTTTCGGAAATACGCTGTACTTCACCGGTGCCATGGAGCGTTCGGGTGCCCGTGACCCATACACCGACCTGAGCTACACCGACCTCTACCAGATGCCGGTAACTGGTGGNATGCCTCAATTGGTGCCCGGCATCAACGGGCCCTACCACGATGGCATGGCCACCATATCGCCCGATGGTTCACGCATGATATTCACCCGAAGCACCCATGCTCCGGAAAAAGCAGGCAAACTGCTGCTCGACGAGGCCTCCGTCAACAACACCACCATCTACTATGCCCGGAAAGGCGTGGAGAAGTGGGAAACCATTCTCGAAATCGGCCTCAGCGACGAGCAGAACATGTATGCCCACCCCATGTTAAGCCCGGATGGCACGACCTTGTACTTTGCCAGTGACCGTCCTGGAGGCCGCGGCGGAATGGACCTGTGGAGCATTTCCCGCAATGGCGACACCTGGGTCTTCCCTCCGGTCAACCTCGGCCCCAATGTCAACAGCGTAGGCGACGACATCTTCCCGAACCTGAAAGGCAACGACACGCTGTTCTTCGCTTCGGACGCCCAGATCACCCTTGGCGGCCTGGACATCCTTTACTCCGTGCGTCAGGATGACGGTTCATGGGGCACTCCGGTCCATCTGGACTACCCGCTCAACAGCCAAAGCGACGATTTCAGCATCGTCTTCAATGAAGATGGAAAGTCCGGCTTCATGTCCTCCGATCGGTTCGGCTATGACCGCCTGATGACGTTTGAAATCATCGACCGTCCCCTGCTCGTCCGTGGCATTGTCGTGGACAGCGAAACGGGAGAACCCATCGACCGGGCCACCGTGGACTTGCTCGATGCTGAGGATGGCGGTGCGATTTCCTTGATCTCTGACAGTGAAGGTGCCTTCGAACTCAACCTGCCCCACGGACGCAGTTTCCGTGCGGAGGCCACCATGGACACGTATTTCGCCGAAAACGTGATTATCGAGACCCCGTCAGACCCGCTCGTCCGGGAATTGGAGGTGCGCATCGAGCTCACGCCGACAAGCGAGCTCGCAGACGACGCCTTTGTCAGCTCCATTCGGGCTGGAGACCGGTTTGAGCTGCCCGAAATCCGATGGGACTATGACAGCTACCGCCTCCGCGAGGAAGCCAAACCTGCCCTCTCCCTCGTGGCGGAATTCCTCCAGAACCGTCCGGGCATCGAAGTCGAGTTGCGCTCCCACTGTGACGCGCGCGGATCGGACGCCTACAACCAGCGCCTGTCCGAGCAACGTGCCAATTCTGCAGCCCAATACCTCCTGGACCTCGGTGTACCGCAAAGCCAGGTCTTTCCTGTTGGGGTGGGAGAAGGCGAGCTTCGCAATGAATGCAGCAATGGCGTTCCATGCTCAGAAGCCAAGCACCAGGAAAACCGACGGACAGAATTCCTCGTCGTTCGAACCCCGAACGCCGAGAACTGACCCCTTCGTTGCCACACCATCTTTCCAAGAACAAAAAAGGGGGGCACGAGCCCCCCTTTTTTGTGGAGTTGGGGTTCGTGTAAATCAGGCGAAGTGCGGGCCTGGGTAGTACGCCGTGTCGCCCAGTTCCTCCTCGATGCGGAGCAACTGGTTGTACTTGGCGATCCGGTCGCTGCGGGAGGCGCTTCCAGTTTTGATCTGCCCTGTGCTCAAGGCCACAGCCAAATCAGCGATGGTCGTATCCTCTGTCTCGCCGCTGCGGTGGCTCATCACACTTGTGTAGCCACATCGGTTGGCGAGCTGGACAGCCTCGATGGTCTCGGTCAGCGTACCAATCTGGTTCACCTTGATGAGGATGGAATTGGCCACACCCTCCTCGATGCCGCGACTCAGGCGCTCCACGTTGGTCACAAAGAGGTCGTCACCCACGAGCTGGGTGTTGTCCCCAAGCGCATCAGTCATGAGCTTCCAAGTGGCCCAATCGTCCTCATCACAGCCGTCCTCGATGCTGATGATCGGGTACTTCCCACGCAACTCTTTCCAGTAGTCCACCCAGGCGGTGCCGTCCATCTGCTTGCCGACACCGGAAAGGACGTACAGGCCCTTCTCCTTGTCGTAAAACTCACTGCTGGCGGCGTCCAAGGCGAGCTGGAAGTCTTCGTCCGGCTTGTAGCCGGCCTTCTCGATGGCCATCAGAATGGTGTCGAGCGCTTCTTCGTTGGAATTCAGGTTGGGGGCGAACCCCCCCTCATCGCCAACATTGGTGCTCAGCCCCTTGCTGGACAAGACCTTCTTGAGGTGATGAAATACTTCAGCCCCCATGCGCAGGCCCTCGGCGAAGGTGTCCGCACCGACCGGCATGATCATGAACTCCTGGATGTCGATGGCGTTGTCCGCGTGGGAACCACCATTGATGATGTTCATCATGGGCACCGGCATCAGGTTGGCGTTGACGCCACCGATGTAGCGGTAGAGGGGCTGGCCGAGAGAACCAGCAGCTGCCTTGGCCACGGCAAGGCTTACCCCGAGCAGGGCATTGGCGCCGAGGTTACCCTTGTTGTCGCTGCCATCGATGTCAATCAGATGGTGGTCGATGCCCACCTGATCGAAGATGTCCATGCCCACCAGCTCTTCAGCGATGGTCGTGTTGACGTTTTCGACGGCGCGGAGGACGCCCTTGCCGAGGTAACGGTCTTCTTGTCCGTCACGCAGCTCAACGGCTTCGTGAACACCAGTGCTGGCCCCGGAAGGGACGGCCGCACGGCCGACGACACCCTCTCCGGTGACGACTTCCACCTCAACGGTGGGGTTGCCACGGGAGTCGAGGATCTCGCGGGCATGAATGTGATCGATGTATTGCATGATCAAGCGGGTTGGTGCTGTTTGATTTGCTGAATGAACTGGTCGAAGAGGTACCGGCTATCGTGTGGCCCGGCACTGGCTTCCGGGTGATACTGCACAGAGAAGACCGGCTGGTTCTCCAGGCGGATTCCCGCCACGGTGTTGTCGTTGAGGTGCTCGTGGGTGACCGAGACATGGTCCACCCCATCCAGGGAGGCCCGGCTCACCACGAAGCCGTGGTTCTGCGACGTGATCTCACACTTTCCGGTGGCGAGGTTTTTGACCGGGTGGTTGACCCCCCGGTGGCCCTGGAACATCTTCTCGGTGGCGAGGCCTTGACTGAGCGCGATGACCTGGTGCCCGAGACAGATTCCAAACACGGGTTGTTCGAGGGCGATGATGTCCCGCACGAGGGCAATGGTGTCCGTCATGGCGGAGGGGTCGCCAGGGCCGTTGGAAATCATCCAGCCGTCGGGATTCCAGGCCTTCATCTCGTCGAGCGAAGTGCCCATGGGGAACTGTCGTACGAAAGCGCCGCGGTCGATCAAGCACTGGGTGATGTTCTGCTTGTTGCCCAGGTCAAGGAGAGCAATCCGAATGTCAGAAGCCGCATCACCCGCATCTTCCGCTTCCAAGCGGGTCACCTGGCTGGAGAGCTCCAGGCCTTCCATGGACGGGGTGGCCTTGAGGCGGGCCAATAAATCGACGTCAGATGCACCATCGCTGCTGATGAGCGCGTTCATGGCACCACAATCGCGGATGTGCTGGATGAGACCGCGTCGTCTGGAAAGTCGACGACGTCCAGTTGCACACGCGTCTCCGAGAGCTATGTGCAGTACGAAGAGGGTGA
>NYTZ01000067.1 GCA_002683735.1 Flavobacteriales bacterium | reverse complement strand
GCCGGCGGTGCCGACCAACTTATTGGCCGTGGTGACATGCTGCTGTCCACCGGCAACGACCTGATCCGCCTGCAGTGCGGCTTTGTGGACACGCCGGAGGTGGAGGCCATCACGGACTTCATCGGCTCCCAGCGGGGCTATCCCGACGCCCTCATGCTGCCCGAGGTGCCGGACGAGCATAGCGAGCAGATGGCGGACATTGCCAATGAAGAGCGCGACAGCATGTTTGAGGAGGCCGCCCGCATCCTGGTCCTGCACCAGCAAGGGTCAACTTCCTTGCTCCAGCGCAAGCTCAAGCTCGGCTACAACCGGGCTGGCCGCCTCGTGGACCAGCTGGAGGCGGCAGGCATCATCGGACCGTTCGAAGGGTCCAAGGCCCGGAAGGTGCTGGTGCCCGATGAAGCGGCTTTGGAACAGTTGTTGCGTGGAAGTGGTCCTGATGAAGAACCCACTGCGTAATTTCGCCGACCCTATGACCTTTCTGACGCCGCCCCTTCGCCCTGTCATTCCTTGCTTTCTGGCCCTGTTTCTCTGCGGAGGATCGATGTCCATGTCGGCCCAGTCCGACCCGGATGCCGAGGCCTTGCTCGCCAANNTGAGCGCCAGTATGAAGGGGTATTCCACTGTGCACGCGGAGTATGTGTCTACCATGATTGACCGGCAGAGTGACTTCGAAATGGAGCAAGCCGGTGAGGTCTGGGTGGAGGGCGACCATTACCATCTGCGGCTTGGACAGTACACCATCATCAGCGATGGCACCACCGTGTGGACTTACGAGCCCGAGATGGGCGAATGCTACATCGACGAGGCGGAAGTGGTGGCCGAGGACGGCATCGACCCCGCCAAGATGTTCACCATTTGGGAGGAGGGCTTCAAGAAGGTTTACAAAGGGCCGGCTGACCTCGATGGTCAGACAGTCACACGGGTGGATCTCCACCCNGACGGCGCCGAAGACAAAGGGTTNCACACCATTCAGTGCTTCATCGACGAGCAAAGCTTGGAGGTCGTGCAATTGGTGGTGAAGGGCCGGGAAGGAACCGATGTGGTTTACCGGATTGCGGAGTTCGAAGGCAATGGCCTGATTCCAGAAGGTGCCTTTACGTTTGACGTGGCCAAATATCCCGGTACGACGGTCATCGACAATCGCCTTTGAGGGGGAACCGGGTCAGTCGAGGTCGAGGGTGATTTCGTCGCTGGCTGGGCGTTCCTGACAGCACAGGATGTGCCCGGGCGGGGGGGTGCGCTGCTCCTCTCGAGGACCGCTGGACACCGTACGCCCATCCAACAATTTCGCCTTGCAACGGTGGCAAATGCCGCCCCGGCACTCTGCAGGAACTTCAATTCCGGCGTGGTCAGCCGCTTCGAGCAGGGTCAGGTGCCGCGGTGCCCCAANGATGTGGCGGGTTACGCCGTTTTTGACGATATGGATGTCCACTCCATGGCGCAGATCCGTGGGGTCGTCCGGGTGGTGGTAGGGTTGGCGTCCAAAGGAAAAAGCCCGAACGTCAAGTTGGGGCGCCACGTCCCGCAGTCCCGTCTGCACTGCCTCTTGGAAACCCTTNGGACCGCTGATGAAGGCGATTTCCGGGAAGGAAGGACGTCCGAATTGGGCCACCAGTCCTGCCACCCGGTCCGGGCACAACCGGCCGGAACTGTGCGCTTCGCCCGTGCCGCCGTCGCCGAGGATGTGGAAGACCTCCAGTCGTGGGGAGGCAGCCAGTTGGTCGAGTTCCTTGCGGAACATGATGTCCCGNGCCGACCGGTTGGCGTAAAACAAGGTTACCCGGTGATCGGGACCGGCCCGCAACGCATGGCGCGCGATGGAGTACAACGGGGTGATGCCACTGCCCGCGGCGAAGAGCATCAGGTGGTGCGTCGACGTATCCACCTCAGCCGGGTAGAGGTCGCCTTCTGGAGGGGCCACGTTGAGGATATCCCCGGGCCTCAAATCTTGTGTGAAGAACTGTGATGCACCGCCTTGTGCCACCTGTTTGACTGCCACTTGAGGCAATCCTTCCGGCGCATTGACCAGNTTGTAGCTCCTGAAACAAGTGCGGTCTTGCAAGTCGAGACAGAACGTCACGCGCTGCCCAGGTTCATGGCGGAATGCCTGCAGGGCATCTCCTGGGTCAAGGGTCACCAGTACGCTGTCTCCCGTCAAACGGCGGACTTGTTGAACCCGGCAAGGGTGGGTCGTCGGGGACGCAGCGTTGGGGGCGGTATCCGTTGCAGTGCAAGGCATGCTAAAAAATGACATCCGAACTCCCTTCAAGGTTCACCGGAAGGCCGCCCGCTTGCTTGCCTTGGGCCCTGAAGCCCCTTCAGGTGGGATGAACTCAGTAAACGAGCAGTTCCCCAATGGCGGCTGCGACCTTGGTGGCGTTGGGGAGGACGGCGGCTTCGAGGGTCTCATTGAGCGGGATGGCGGGCACCTCCATGGACCCGAGTGTGCGCACCGGGGCGTCGAGGTGTTGGAAGGCCTGGTCGGAAATCAAACCGGCCAGGGCTTGGGCAAAGCTGCCTAGGGGCGGTTCCTCGGTCAGCACCAAACAGCGGTGGCAACGTTTGGCGCTGTCAAGCATGGCCGATTCATCGACCGGGGACAGGCTCCTGAGATCCAAAATTTCCACGCGGCCAGGCCACGCCATGCTGGCCTCCAAAGCCCAATGGACACCTCGGCCGTATGTGATGACGGCGAGGGTCGATTCGTCTTCTATGTCGTCGCTCAGCGACTGCACGAGGCGAGCTTTTCCGAAAGGAATGCGGTAGGCCGCGTCGGGTTCGACTGTCTTGGCCGCTTCGGTCCCGGGCACTTTGGACCAATACAATCCCTTGTGCTCCAGTACGACGACGGGGTTGGGGTCGTCTACGGCGGATTTGAGCAGGCCTTTGAGGTCAGCACCACAACTGGGGTAGGCCACCTTGATGCCGCGGATGGCCGTCAAAACACTTTCGATGCTCGAGCTGTGGTAGGGGCCGCCGGAGCCGTAAGCGCCAATGGGCACCCGGATGACGCTGTGCACCGGCCATTGGCCTTGGGTGAGGAAATGGCTGCGGGACAACTCGGTGAAGAGTTGGTTGAGGCCGGGCCACAAGTAGTCTGCAAACTGGATCTCCACGATCGGCTTGAGGCCAACGGCACTCATGCCCACGGTGCTGCCTACGATGAAGGCTTCTTGGATGGGGGTGTTAAAGACGCGGTCGTCTCCGAATTTCTGGGCCAGCGTTGCAGCCTCCCGGAAGACCCCACCGAGTCGGCCGCCGACATCCTGACCATATAATAATGTATAAGGGTCGCCCGAAAGGGTTTCAGACATCGCGTGCAATGCTTGGTCTACCATGAGTTCCACAGGGCCATTATTGCGGTGTCGCTGTCCGACTTCTTCGACCACAGCAGCCGGGGCCAGCGCCTCTTGAAGCAGGAGGTCAGGGTCGGGTTCGTCCTTGGATTGGGCGCGTTGGAATGCATTGAGGACCGCAGCGCGGTTGGCATCTTGAACCTCCTGTAGTTGTGATGCCTGAAAGCCTTTGGCCAGCAGTTCCTGATTCAGATGGGTCAGGGGGTCACGTTGGTGAGCTTCGTCGAGGTCATCGCGGTACCACTCGCGACGCACACCGGAAGTGTGATGGCCGAGCAGCGGAACCTTGGCGTGGATGAGGATGGGCCTGCGTTCCGTTCGGATCGTATCGAAGGCCCATTCGAGGGTGTCTTGACACTCTGTGTAATCATGACCAACAATGGATCGTGCCTCGAGATTAGGGTAGGCTTTTGCCAGCGTTGTGACATCGCCGAACCGAATCTCGGAAGCGTGTGCGGAGATGTCCCACTCGTTGTCCTGCACGAGAAACAGGATCGGCAATTGGCGCAGGGTGGCCATATGCAGGGCTTCGCTGACTTCTCCTTCCGTCATGGCGGCATCGCCAATCGAGCAGACTACCACCGGAGGGTGCGGCCCTTCGACTTCTTGGCCGAGGCCTTGCGTTTCCCTGTATTGGATGCCCATCGCTGCGCCGGCGGCGGGGATGGCTTGCATGCCCGTGGCGGAGGAGTTGTGTGGAATGCGTGGAAAACCCTCCCGTTTGAGTGCGGGGTGGCCGTAGTAGGTCCTGCCGCCACTGAAGGGGTCATCCGCCTTGGCGAAGAGCTGGAGCATCAATTCTTCCGGCTCCATGCCCAAGGCGAGGAGCATGGCATCATCCCGATAGTAGGCGTAGAGATAATCCTGCGGCCCGAGCATGCGTCCTGTTGCAATCTGAATGGCCTCATGTCCATGGGCACAGGCATGGACGTATTTCGAGGTCAACTTGGCGTGTTCTTCGTAAAGCTCTGCCATTGCCCGTGCCGTGGTCATTGTGCTCCAGGCTTCCACGTGACAGGGCCAATCTGAATTGGTGGTTGAGGAAGCGATAGAATGGGGAGAACGGGCCATGATTCAAAGATATTGGACGGGAATCCGATGGGATACCGGGCGCTCAACTCGGTGGAGGAAAACGTTGACAAATTCTGAAACGGACTGGAGAGGGCAGGGGCNGTTTCGTCGACATAAAAAAAGCATTCGTCGACGGTGTAACATCGTAGTTCGTTAGCGTTGCGAAAAGTGTAAAATGAAGAGCTACTTTCGATGCTGTGAATGATATGAAGCAATCAACCTCTTCCATATAATCAACGACTGCTTTNAACCGCCATCACCAATCCAAACCTTTAACCATGTTCAAATTGTACCCCCGCTTGATTGCGGCACTTTTTGCGATCTGCTGTTGGGCCCCAGCCTGGGCGCAACTGACGATCGAGCCCGGATGCAGCGACCAAACGGTCGAATGCACCGCAGATCTCGACGCGGTAACGTGTCCCCTGAACCCCATTGCCTATCAGGCAGATGAGGAATTGTCTGAGCCAGCTGGAACAGCGGCCTGCATTCTCGCATCCGAGAAGCAGTCGAANCGCATTCAGAACATGGCGACAACAGCANTTCCGCTGAACGGTGCTGATGCTGGAGCGCTTGTCTTGTACAACATCCAAGCTTTTGGTGTCAACTCTCAGTACTACACCCCCAAACCGGGTGTGGGNCTCAAGCTCGAGCAATTTGAACCGGTTGCGGCCGGGGAGAAGGGCATCGCNATCCTGTCCGGTGTGGTTCAGGGTGTTGAGGACCCCTCTGAGGAGTGGAAAGTGTTCGCCGTATACGAAGGCGANACTTCCGGCGCGGATTGGCAGGCCAATGGAGGAGGGCTCAAGTATGAGCACGACTGCNTGCAGGCTGTCCNNGACNACGGCGANGATTGGCAGATCTACACCATGAGTGATGCCAGCTTGAGTTTCCTTGAAGGACAAGGTTCCTTGACCGGNAGCCTGCTGACCNTGAGCCACGCTCCCGCCAACAACTACTTCGGTTTCCAGGTGGGTGAAGGCGCCAACGACCGCAACTGCAACTATGGTGCAGGTGGCTGGTTCGGTTGGGAAGGAACCATCATGGGTTCTCCGGCAGCTGGTGCCATGGGCGACTTCCTCATGGATCTCGACCCCTCTCAGGACTGCTACGAAGCGTGTGATGCTCGTGTGACCTGCTTCTGCGTGGCCACGGATGAGGATGACAACATCTTCGAGGTGTTCGAGTGCGTGACCCAACGCGACGACATCACGCCGCCGACCATGACCAATGCGCCGGCCGACGTGACCATCGCGTGCACGGACGACCTCCCGACTCCCCCGACGCCGATGTTCGAGGACAACTGCACGGATGAGTGTGCCCCGACCTGGGCCCTGACCCCGTACCTCGCCGGCCAAGACGATGTTTGCGGCCTCGACGGCTGCGACATTGCCGCGCCTTTCCTCGTCTCCTACACTGAAGGCNCCTTCGTTTGCACGGGGAACTCTTCCGATGAGGCTCCCGAGGAAAGTTGCGAGGGCTGCGGCACGGTGACCCGCACTTGGGTCTTCGAAGACGACTGCGGAAACCAGAACACCCACACGCAAACGATTACGATCGTGGACGAAGTGAAGCCCACTTGGGACAATCCCGCGCTCGTCGAGTACGTTTTCGAGTCCTGTCTTGTCATTCTCACCGAAGAGGACGCCGAGAATGTGAACTTGGTACCGGTGACGGCTTCCGACAATTGTGACAGCGACCTCACCTACAGCATCAGCGCCACTGAATTGTCCGGCGGATGCCCCGTGACCTGGCACCGGACGTGGACGGCCACGGACGATTGCGGCAACGTGTCCGAGGAGTANCACCAGTACGTTCAGTTGAAGGACGAAGTGGACCCTGTGGTGACCGCCCCGGTTGACGCCACGATCTACCTCGACGCCAACTGCGGCTTCGATGCAGATCCGAGCGTGACCGGAACAGCTTCGGCCACCGACCACTGCTCCACACAGGAGCGCCTCGATACGATGATGACCTACACTGACGTCATCAACGACGTGACTTGCTCCGGAGGCTATGGCAGCTTCACCATCACCCGTACGTGGAGCACGACGGACTACTGCCTGAATTCGGCTTCCGATACGCAGACCATCACGGTCATCGACAATACCGCTCCGCAGGGCACGGTGAACGATGTGACCATCGACTGCGCCAGCTACGATTCCGAGGCCGAATACGGCACGGCTTCCGCGACGGACAACTGTACTCCGTCCTCTGCCATTGACATCTCTTGGGTGACCACCACCACGCGCCAAGGCGCTCTGGGCGGCAACGACCCCGGATGCTACTACTATGACCGCCAGTACACCTTCACGGATGCTTGCGGCAACTCCTCCACCCAGATGCAGCGCGTCTGGTTGAGCGACACCACGGCCCCGACCCTTGACGAGGCTCCTGTGAGCGTGACGGTNTCCTGCGACGATTACGCCCAGGATCTGGAGAATCAAGTGGCCCTCATCACGGCCTCCGATGATTGCGGCAACGCCAACATCACCTTTACGGACGCCCAGATGTCCGGAGGTTGCGTGACCCCGATCGGCATGTACGAGCGGACCTACACGATCGTGGACGATTGCGGCAACGGCATTCAGCACACGCAGTTTGTNACTCTGACCGACAATGAAGCTCCGACGCTGAGCATCACCTGCCCGGCCACGGTGACCATCGAAAGCGATGGTTACTGCGAGCACGACCGCTCCGCCNCGAATACCGGNACGCCGTCTCACATCGTGAGCGACAATTGTGACGACGATGTGAACGTTCAGAAGACGTACGTGGATGGTCCCGACCAGCTCGTATGCCAAGGCCACTTCAGCTTTGAGCGCACCTGGACGGTGATGGCCATCGACCACTGCTTCAACTTCACCACGCAGACCTGTACGCAGACCATCAATGTCATCGACGACACGGCTCCGTCCCTGCCGTCCATCACCTGCCCGGAGGACATCACCCTCTATGCGGATGAGGATTGCTACGCTGACGCTGCACCGTCTGTGACGGGAACGGCCGATGCTGTGACCATGGACAACTGTGACAGCAATCCCGAAATGGATATCTGGTACGAGGATGGTGCTCCGGTTTATACCTGTGAGGCCGACGCTGGCGTCACGGTGAACCTTGAAGCCAACCTTGGTGCCCTCGAGAGCACGAGCGCATCCTTCAACGACGACCTCGTCGCGGTTGGCTTGCACATCGAAATGGAGTGGGAAAGCGCTGGCTGCACCGAGTGGCCGAGCGACCTCACCCTCGAGTTGAACTCCCCGGCCGGGGACTGCGTGACCATCTCCGGTTACACGTCCGTCGCCCCGAACCCAGATTGTGAGGCCCACGCTTGGCCGATCAGCTGGAATACGACTACGGCAGGCCTCT
>NYTZ01000066.1 GCA_002683735.1 Flavobacteriales bacterium | reverse complement strand
ACTCGAGCACCTCGGCCACGATGGGATGGGTGTCGACCAGTTTCTGCAGGATGTCCTCCCCGGTGGCGTACTGCCCTGTCTTGGTCTTCTTCGCCTTGTCGGTGATGGCGAGGTGGTCGAAGAGGACCTCTCCCAACTGGCGGGGAGAGTCAAGGGAGAATGGCACACCGGCGTGGGCCTGAATGGATTCCGTCAGCTTGCGTAAATCCTCCTGCAGGCCCTCCGCCATGGCGTGGAGCACGTCGACATCCAGCCGGACGCCTTCCATTTCCATG
Organism: Flavobacteriales bacterium; assembly: GCA_002683735.1. The sequence continues at coordinate 10,483 of NYTZ01000066.1, read as the reverse complement.
TCTGCCAAGACCGGCACAAGCGGCATCTCCACCGCATCGAGGATGTGGCGTTCCGGCGAACCATCGGGCATCCGGGCCTCAAATAGGTTCGCCAACCGCAACGTAATGTCGGCATCCTCACAGGCGTAGTTCACCACATCCTCCGGCGGGATGTCCGCCATGGTCTTCTGGTTCTTGCCCTTTTTGCCGAGCAGATCGGTGATGGGAATGGTCTTGTACCCCAACTCGGTCTCGGCGAGGTAGTCCATTCCGTGCTTCATGTCGGGCTGCAACACGTAGTGGGCCAGCATGGTGTCAAACACCGGGCACTGCACCTCGACCCCCACCCGGCGCATCACCTTATGGTCATACTTCCAATTCTGCGCCACGAGCACCTTATCCGTGGCTTGCCACACGGATGAAAATGCCGCCATGAGGTCCTTCACGGCCGGATCCTCCGATTGCGGGGCATCCGGCGCGCCCAAGGGAACGGGCACATACCAGCCGGACCCCTCCCGCGTCGAAAAGCTCATGCCCACGATGCGGGCCTTCCGGGCGTCAAGGCCTGTGGTTTCCGTGTCAAATGCGAACCGCTCGACGCCGGCCACTTCCTCGCAAACATGGGCCCAATCCACCGGTGTGTTGGCCATCCGATAGTCCACCTTCTCTGGGTCAAACGACGCCATGCCGCTATCGGCCGAAGCTGCGCCGGCGGCGGCATCTCCGCCTCCACCGAACATGTCCATCTGGGCATCCGTGGGGCCAGCTGGCGCCACGCTGGCCGTTTTGGCCTCGCCGGCGGACATAAGGGGTGCAGCAGAGGCGCCGAGTACGCGCCGGGCCAGCGTCCGGAATTCAAGCGACTCGAACACGGCCGACAGCTTTGCNGCGTCNGGGNCCTGCACCCGCATGGCCTCGAAGTCGGCCTCGACCGGGACGTCCAAGGCGATGGTGGCCAGCCGCTTGGACAGCAGGGCTTGATCTCGAAAATTCTCTAGGTTCTCCTTCTGCTTGCCCTTGAGGTCCGCCGTGGAATCCAACAAGGTCTCCATCGACCCATACTTGGCCAACAATTTCGCCGCGGTTTTGGGGCCGATTCCCGGCACCCCGGGAATGTTGTCTGCACTGTCGCCCATCAGGCCCAACAAGTCAATGACCTGCCCGGTGCGCTCAATGCCAAACCGCTCACAGACCTCCGCGGGCCCCCACACTTCAGGCGGATTGCCGGACCGGCCCGGACGGAACATGCGCACCTTCTCGGTCACGAGCTGTCCGTAGTCCTTGTCCGGTGTCATCATGTACACATCAAATCCCGCCTGCTCGGCCTTGACGGACAAGGCGCCAATGGTGTCGTCCGCTTCGTATCCGGGAATCGTGATGGTCGGGATGCGCATGGCCTCGGCCACCTCCAACACGCGCGGCACACTGGCCCGAATGTCCTCCGGCGTCTCGTCTCGGTTGGCCTTGTACTCGGTGTACTCTTCATGCCGGAAAGTCGGGCCAGGCGGGTCAAACACCACCGCGAGGTGGGTCGGCTTTTCATTCTTCAGGACGTCCAGCACGGTGGTGGTAAAGCCGAAGACGGCGCTGGTGTTTTGGCCCTTGCTGTTGATCCGGGGGTTCCGGATGAAGGCATAGTACGCCCGGAAGATGAGGGCGTAGGCGTCGAGCAGGAAGAGCTTCTTGTCGGATTCAGCGGTGAGCATGGGGCTGGAAAATTAGCCCGAAGGCCCCGCCAGACCGCCCTTCCAAGGGCCCGGGTTATCGCGACTTGTACACGGGAACGGTGCTACACGGCTCGCCGAACATCAGCGATTTGACCACCGGCTGCAACCGCTCTACGATGCGCATGGCCGGTCCTGCACCAGACATCAATCCACAGCCCTTGACCACCACCCGCTGATCGGCGTATTCCGCAAGGTCCAGTTCCTCGGCGATCCGGGCCAGCACCGCTCCTTGGAGGGCTGAAGGGACGCAATCGTGCACGCTCCGAGCCACCCCCATCAACCGAGAGGTCACCAGCATCCACACCCACTCCGGCAAAATGGCTTCCGCGCTGCAAAACACGGCCACGTCCGCTTCCTTGAAAGGGGTCACATCGAGGTCCTTGAGCCAGCTTCGAAACTCTCGTTCTCGGATGGCCAAACCCTGCCACAATTGTGGCGCCAGGTCCAAGTCCCGCAAGGTCCGTGCGCGCAACAGGGCCGATAGGTCCAATTGCACGATTCCACTTTCTTCTACGCGGTTGCGAATGGCCTCCTCCATGNATGCGAAGGTCGCTCCACGGGTGGGGTTTAAACAAACTTGGTCCGGGGGATCAGACCGCCTTCTGGGCTCCGGCGCGGGCACCCACCAGCTTGCGCGCAGCGGCGGCGATGTCGTCCACGTTGTACCCGCACTCACTGTAAAGTTCGGGCTGCGTGCCATGTTCGATCCAACGGTCGGGCACCCCGAGACGGACCACGCGGGCCACATAGCCTTGGTCAGCTCCAAATTCCAGAACAGCACTTCCCATGCCGCCTTGGATACACCCGTCCTCCACCGTGATGACCTTGTCAAACTTGCCGAACACCTCGTGCAGGAGGGTCTCGTCCAACGGCTTCACGAAGCGCATGTCATACATGGCTGCGGAAATGCCTTCTGCTTCCAACTGCTCGGCAGCCTTCAAAGCGTGGTTGCCGAGGTGGCCGATGCCGAGGATTGCGACATCATCTCCGGTCCGGACGCGGCGGCCCGTGCCCACCTTGACCTTTCGCAGGGGCGTCTTCCATTCGGTCATCACCCCCTTGCCCCGCGGATAGCGGATGCTGAAGGGGCCGTGATGGTCTGCCGATGCCGTGTACATGAGGTTGCGCAGCTCCTCTTCGTTCATTGGAGCGGAGACGATCATGTTGGGAATGCAGCGCATGTAGGCCAGATCAAAGACACCGTGGTGGGTCGGTCCGTCTGCACCGGCCATGCCGCCGCGGTCCAGGCAGAACACCACATGGAGGTTTTGCAAGGCCACATCGTGGACGACCTGGTCGTAGGCCCGCTGCATGAACGAACTGTAAATGTTGCAGAACGGCACCATGCCTTGGGTGGCCATCCCNGCGGAGAACGTGACGGCNTGCTGCTCNGCGATGCCGACGTCGAACGCCCGCTCCGGCATGGTCTCCATCATGAACTTGAGGGAGCAGCCCGTAGGCATGGCTGGGGTCACCCCCACGATTCGCTCGTCTTTCTCGGCGAGCTCGATGATGGTGTGGCCGAAGACGTCCTGGTACTTTGGNGGTTCGGGAGCCTTGGCCGCGACCTTGATGATCTCACCGGTGTCCTTGTTGAACAGTCCGGGGGCATGCCACTTGGTGGGACTGCCCGCTTCGGCCGGCGCGTAACCCTTGCCCTTGGTCGTGATCAGATGCAGGAGTTTGGGCCCGGGAATGTCCTTGAGGTCGCGCAGCACGTGTTCCACCTGCTCCACATCGTGCCCGTCGATGGGACCGAAGTACCGGAAGTTGAGCGACTCGAAGAGGTTGGACTGCTTGAGCAGGGACCCCTTGACCATGTCGCTCACCTTGGAGGCGATGGTCTGGGCATCCGGACCAAACTTGGAGACCTTGCCCAGCAACTGCCACACCTCATCCTTGACGCGGTTGTAGGTGTGGGAGGTGGTGATGTCCGTGAGGTAATCCTTCAGCGCCCCGACGTTCGGGTCGATGGACATGCAGTTGTCGTTGAGGATCACGATCATGTCGTTGTCCTGCCACCCTCCATGGTTCAACCCTTCGAATGCGAGGCCCGCCGTCATGGCACCATCGCCGATCACGGCAATGTGCTGGCGCTTGTCGCCTTTGATCTTGTTGGCCACCGACATGCCTAGNGCAGCGCTGATGCTGGTGGAACTGTGGCCGACACCAAACGTGTCGAATTCGCTCTCGCTGCGCTTGGGGAATCCGCTCAGNCCCTTGTGGACCCGGTTGGTATGGAAATGCTCCCGCCGGCCGGTCAAAATCTTGTGACCGTAGGCTTGGTGTCCGACGTCCCAAACGATTTGATCCTCCGGCGTGTTGAAGACNTAATGCAGGGCTACGGTGAGCTCGACGACCCCCAAGCTCGCGCCGAAGTGTCCGCCTTTCTCGCTCACGACGTCCACAATGAACTGGCGCAACTCCTCGCACACCTGAGGGAGATCGTCCACACCGAATTCGCGACGCAAATCGCTGGGCTCGGTGATTTTCGAAAGCAGTGGGCCGGCGGAATAAGGGGTCTCGGACATGGCACAAGCCCGATGATTGCGGGCGTGGGGACAGAACAAACTTAATCCATTCATGTTCCCGCCCGTCCCAACAGGCGCAAAGGCCGGGCTCCGGCCATGAGGCCGGCTGCCGTCAGACCGCGACGGCCGTCGTGAGGGCGGCCAACATGGCCCGGCCATCGGTGTTGCCGAGGGCCTCACTGCACGCGCGCTCCGGGTGGGGCATCATGCCGAACACATTGCCGCCAGCATTGCAAACTCCGGCGATGTGGTCCACAGATCCGTTCGGGTTGAACTCGTCGCCGATGCCACCGTCAGGACCACAGTACCGGAACAGGATCTGATCGCCGTCTTCCAAGGCGTCCAAACCCGCATCGTCGATGGTGTAGTTGCCTTCTCCGTGCGCAATCGGGATGCACAGGGGCTGACCGTCCGGTAAGGAAGCCGTCATGGGCGCCATCAACGACTCGGGACGAAGGAGCACATTGCGACAGATGAACTTGCGGCTTTCGTTGTGGCGCAGTGCACCGGGCAGCAACCCGGCTTCACACAACACCTGGAACCCGTTGCACACCCCAAGGACCAGACCTCCGCGGCCGGCATGGGCCACCACTTCGTCCATGATGGGGGAGAAACGCGCGATGGCCCCACTGCGGAGGTAATCTCCGTAGCTGAAGCCACCGGGCAGGACCACCAGGTCGACCCCTTTCAGATCGCGGTCCTTGTGCCAGAGCCGCTCGACCTGGAACCCGAGTTCCGTACCGAGGGCGAATTCCATGTCATGGTCGCAGTTGGACCCGGGGAAGGTGATGACGCCGACTTTCACGCCGGTAAAGGTCGCAATCCGGCATCAGATTCAACGGGCGATCCGCCAAGTCTTTTGTCCACCACTGCGTGCGCCTTGCCAACGAATCAGGCACACGGCTGGGAGCACTGCACCTTCAAGCTGCAGCGGCACTCCGGGTGCACCTTGAAATTGGCCCACTACGCGCCCCGTCAAATCGAACACCTCCAAAGTGAACGCCTCTTCGGTGTGGGACACAGCCCAACCTCCGGCATCGCGGCTCAACACCGGATCAATGGAAACATTGGCATCGCCGACGCTGCTAACCACCTCCACCGTCACCACGGTCTGCTGAGTGTCCGAACAGTAATCGTTCCATGCGTTGAGGCCCACCGTGTAGGCGCCCGCCGCCGTGAACACATGGGTCGGCACACTGTCAGTACTGGCGTTGCCATCGCCGAAATTCCACTGATAGGATGTGGCTCCAGTGCTGGCATTTCCAAAGGTCACCTCCGCTTCTCCATCCACCAGGGCAATCAACGCTTCTTCGACCTCCATCACCGCCGACACTTGGGGCGCGGCAAGGACCTCCACTTCCGTGGTGTCGGTGCAGCCTGCAGCATCGGTGATGATGGCCACATACGCTCCGGCCGATGCCACATCGATGTCCATGCCTTCAGCGCCGTGTGCCCAATCCACCGTGTACGGAGCCTGCCCCCCTTCGATGTCGAGGTGGACGCCCCCTTGGATCTCATAGCACCCGATGTGGTCGGGCATGGCTTGAATGGCAAAGAGGCCTTCGTCGGTGCCTCCCGCCGTGACATGGACCACTTGGGTCACGTTGGTACATCCGTCGTTTATGGCCGTCAGGACATAAGTCCCTTCGCCCAGGCCGGTGAATGTCCCCGTGTTGCCGGTGCCATTGAACACCCCCGCTTCGGCCCCTTCCTCGTCCGTCAGGGAAAAGGCGCTGGTGGGCATCGGACCTGCTACGGCGATGGCCCCATCAAAAGCACTTGCGCATGCTGCTGGCGTCACCATGGCGGAAGGCGCAGCCACACGCACCACATTGAAGCGGTGGTGGTCGGAGCCTGAGTTGGCCGTAAACTCATACGTCACGCCCGCATCAATGCCGCCGCTCCATCCGGTCTCGATGTCCTCAAGGAACAGGCACACGTTGTCGGGCACCGTCGGGAATGCCAGGGTCAGAAGCGCGCCGTTGGTCGCTTTAATCCACACGGGCAACGTGTCGAGGTCGCTGGCAGTCCTATTGACCATAACGCTCACCGAGTCCGTCGTCTGGGTGTAGATGTCGAGATTGTTCCGGCCACGGAATGCGGAACTGAAAGCCGCATCCTCCAATCGGTCATAGGCACCATTGCCCAGTCCATAGGCGACAATGCACTGTTCCCGGCGAATGGCGGATGCCATTTCAAAGGTCAGCACGCCCTCGGGCTGGGCTTGTCCTTGCGCAGCATGGGCCGCGGAGCTCACCAAGGACTGCGCGGAGAAGTCCAGCGTGAATGCCGTGTCGGCAATCGTCCAGAATGCATCCCCAGGTGCGAGGATGCCGGTTTGGCCGAATTGGCCCAATCCACCCACCTGTGCTACCCAAGTCTGCAAAGAGTCGACCCAACGATACTGGGCTCCTAACGAGCCCGGACCGGTGCTCGTCACCGCCTCCAGGTCAACGAAGCCCGTCAGCGGATTCGCCACCAAGTTCCACCCGCGCCAGCTGGTACTGGCCGCTTCGGCGCTGATGTTCACCGTGGCCGAAGTCACTGGGGTTCCAGCAATGTTGAAGGTGTAGGTGCCTGCGGGCAGGGAACAGGTGAATCCGCTTCCAGCTTCGAGGACGTCGGACTCCACCAAGCTTTGATAGGTCGTCCCGGACTCTATCCATTGCCTCACGTAAACTGCACCGGGCTGGTCGAGGAATACTGCGGCCGTAGCGTCCTCCAATCCGGCCCCGACTTGGTAGGTGTAAGGGCTGGTCTTGGTCCAATCGTAGCGGCGGATGACTTGTCCAGAAATGGTGCCCCCTTGAGAAGTCACACCGGAGGCTCCTTCCAGAACCAACATGCCCGCCGTTTGCACATCGGCCAAGTTCACGGCCAACTCACCGTAAATGGATACTGTGTCCACCAAGAGGGTCGCTCCGATTCCGCAGTCCAAGTGTTCCAAGGAAGCCGGACCACACTGGTGCGGGCCTTCGCCCACGAAATGCACCTGTGCTTCGACAGCGCCTTCATTGACCCACTGCGCNCCCACCTCGATGCGGGCGTTNTCGGGAGCTGACAANCTGCCGCCGGACACCACCACCACGGCATTGGCCCGAAGTGTGTCGCCAAGAGCAGCGGAAATGGCATGCCCTGCCGCGATGGTCACGTTGTGATCCGCATCGGGGATGCACGCACAATTCCAATTGGCAGGATTGTTCCACGATCCGCTCTGTATCGATTGAACNGGGTCNCCAGTGGAGGATTGGGACCAGCCCTGGACGGTCAANAGGGCAAAAAGGAAGGCGAGGTTCCACTTCATGGNGGCCCATACGCCCGGAGAAGCTTTGGGGTTACAATTCGGATTAGACTGGACCCCAGGCGGCGCCAATGGNGAGGACGAGCGCCAACCAAGGCACCCAGGGTGTACCCCTCCATCGGGGCGGGCAACACCAGCCCAAAGCCCAGGTGACCCACATGGCGAATCCGGTTAAGGCCATGGCTATGGCCGAACCTGTGCCCCATCCCGAGCTCATGCTGATCACCCCCATGGCAAGCGCAATGGGACCGGGCCATTGTGTCCATTTCCGCGTCACGCGTTGTCGGGCAGTGGCCCGAGTCAAGGATTGCTGACGCAATGCCCATCCTGCAACCGCCATGGGCACCAAAACCCATGCACTCATCTTCGGTGTATTCACCACTTCGGTCCACCGCCATTCCATGGAGGCCAGGCTGCCCATTCTCCACCAAGAGAGGCCGGATGCCATCCACAGCGGCGTCAATGCCCCCACCACCCATAGCAAGGCCTCGCCGGGCTTGGGCGGACGCCAGGCAAACAGAACAACCGCGAGTACAGGGCACCACGCGGCCAACTCTGAGGCCACCATTGGTGCCGAACCCGCCGCCAAGCCTGACCAGAAGTGCAAATCGGGACGAGAATCCCCCATCTGCAGGCGAAGGCCTTGGCCAACGGACAGCCAGATGAGGGCCATTCCCCACCACCACGAGGCCGGCGTGTTCCACAACATGGGTGTGGCCACGAGGACCCACGACCAACTGGGCAGCAGGTTAGGACGCGTCCGCATGCCACTGGTGAGGTGGGCTGTGTGGATCCACCGTGCTGACATCACCACGGCCAAGCCTGCCCCCCATGGCGCTTGAGCCATTAGCGACCCGCCATGGACACCCATGCCTCCCACCAGAAACAGAACAGCGGCCGTGAGGGGCACGATGCCCCAAGCCACCGGTTGACTAGAATGAAGAAGCCTGAGCATGCCGAAAGGTGATTAAATTCGCACCAGCAAAGCGTGACCATGAACGTTCAGGACATCATCACTCCCCTCGGCAAGTTCATCCAGTGGACCTTCGAAACCGTCCTTGTGCCGGTGAGCAACCCGTTCAACCTTGCGGTCATCCTGCTCGTCGTGGGCGGCATTGCCTTCTGGCTCCGAAAGCAGCGCAAGTACACCGCCGCTGCCCGCCAGAACGGGGACATTATCTGATTTCATTGCGCCCTTCGGGACGCGGTTCATCCCACTGACCCGATGTCGGTGCGGAAGGTCTTGCCTTCGTATTTCACCTTGTCCACGAGGCCGTAGGCTTTCTCCACGGCTTTCTCCAATTCAGCATCCATGCCGATGCAGGCCATGACCCGCCCGCCTGCGGTCACCACTTGGTCTCCCTCCAAGCGCGTGCCCGCATGAAAGAGCAACTGGTCATCCTCCAAGTCATTTGCAGCCGGCAGTTCCATGGGCACGCCCTTCTCGTAGGGGCCCGGGTAGCCAGCACTGGCCACCGTGATGGTCGCTGCAGCCCTCGGTGACAGCGCCACATCGATTTCGGACAGCAAGCCATTGGAAAGGCCATCCATCAAGTGGAGCAAGTCCGTCTCCAGTAGGGCGAGGATGATTTGCGTCTCCGGATCGCCCAAGCGGCAGTTGTACTCGATCACGTAAGGGTCTCCCTGCACCTTCATCAGGCCGAAGAAGAGGAAGCCCTTGTAGTCAAAGCCATCGCGCTGGATGCCACGAATGGTGGGGATGACCACCTGGTTCTTCACCTTCTCCATGAACTCCGGGGACACATGGGGAACGGGGCTGATGGCCCCCATTCCACCTGTATTGAGCCCAGTATTGCCCTCGCCAATGCGCTTGTAATCCATGGCCGAAGGAAGCAAACGCCAGGCCTCGCCATCGGTGACAGCGAACATGGACACCTCCACGCCCTTGAGGAATTCCTCAATGACCACCTCCTTGCCGGCGCCACCGAAGGCCTCGCCCCGGATCATCTCCTTGACGGCCTTTTCAGCTTCCGCGTAGTCCTCCGTCACAATGACGCCCTTCCCCGCGGCCAATCCGCTCGCCTTGACGACGTAAGGGGCCTTCATGGTTTTGAGGAAGGCCACCGCTTCGCGAACCTGGCCCTTGCCGAAGGCGCCATACTTCGCCGAGGGAATGCGGTGGCGCTTCATGAACTCCTTGGCGAACTTCTTGCTGCTCTCGAGCTGGGCCCCCTCCTTTCCTGGACCGATGACGGCGACCTTTTCCAAGCCCTTCACCTTGGCGAAATGGTCCACGATGCCACCAGCCAGCGGAGCTTCCGGCCCCACCACCACCATGTCGATGTTGCGCTCGCGGACGAAGGCCTCGACCGCAGCAAAGTCCATGGGGTCGAGATCGACATTTTCTCCAAGCGCCGCGGTGCCCGCATTGCCCGGTCCAAAAAACAGCCCCTCCAACAAGCTGCTGCTGGAGACCTTCCAACCGATGGCGTGCTCGCGGCCGCCGGATCCAAGTATGAGTACACGCATGGCGCCTCAAAACTACCTTCGCGACTGACCCGGCACGGGGCAGGTTTTCAACACCTCTGCTCCATTCCTCACCAATCCGGGCCAATTCGACCCTGTGACCCCCGACGCCGACGCCACGATGGAACCGACCGAAGTCCGGCTGAGTGTGGTGATCATCACTCGGAATGAGGCGCACAATCTGCCTCGCCTTCTCGCTTCCGTGAACGGCATTGCGGATGAAATCGTGGTGTTTGATTCAGGCAGCACGGACGGTACGGTGGCCTTGGCCGAGCAAGCGGGGGCCAAGGTGACCTCTTGCAAATGGACCGGCTGGTCCGACACAAAAAACCGGGCCAATCAGGCCGCTTCAGGAGCGTGGATTCTCAGCCTCGATGCCGACGAGGCGCTGACCCCGACTTCAGCCGATGCCATCCGCTTATTTGTTGACGGTCCATGCCGCGCGGAGTCTGGAGCCT
>NYTZ01000065.1 GCA_002683735.1 Flavobacteriales bacterium | reverse complement strand
TTGGCCACGCGCCAATCCAACCTCGCGTTGTCGCGGCACGTGCAAGAAGCGATCGACATTCTAAAGGCGGCGTCCTATGACCTCATTGTGCTTGAAACAAGTGGGATCGGCCAAAGCGACACCGAGATCATGGACCACAGCGACGTCTCTTTGTACGTCATGACCCCTGAATTTGGGGCCGCCACTCAACTCGAGAAAATCGACATGCTCGACTTTGCCGATGTGGTCGCCATCAACAAGTTCGACAAGCGCGGTGGCGCCGATGCCCTGCGCGACGTCCGAAAGCAATACAAGCGCAACCACGAACTCTGGGAAGCCCAGGACGACAGTCTGCCCATCTTCGGCACCATCGCCTCGCAATTCAACGATCCAGGAACCCACCGACTCTACCGGACCTTGATGAACGCGCTCGCGGACAAGACGGGCGCCGCCCTCACGAGCACATTCGGGGAAGGTGCGGGAGACAGTGAAAAGGTCCATGTTATTCCGCCCAAACGGACGCGGTACCTGAGTGAAATCGCTGACGGCATCCGTTCGTACAACGAATGGACCGAGCAACAAGCGGACATCGCGGGCCGGCTGCAAGCCCTCCGTACAGCGACAGGTGAAGTCACGGATCCCGCCGCCGCTGAGGCTCTCGCTGCCCGAGAAGTGGAACTCAGCCGGGACATCGACCCGAAGAACCTGCATTGGCTGGAGCATTGGCCCGAGGAGGCCGACCGCTACCGCCAAACCGATTACGTGTTCGAGGTCCGCGGCAAAGAGATCCGCATCCCCACCACTACGAAGAGCCTCAGCCACCAAGACATTCCGAAAGTCAGCGTTCCCCGCCTCGAAGGCTGGAAAGACTTGCTCCGTTGGGGACTACAAGAAAACGTGCCCGGGGCCTTCCCGTTCACCGCAGGCATCTACCCTTTTAAGCGCCAGGGCGAAGACCCCACGCGCATGTTTGCGGGAGAAGGTGGACCGGAGCGGACCAACCGCCGCTTCCATTACGTCTCCGGCGACATGCCTGCTAAGCGCCTGTCCACTGCCTTTGACTCGGTGACCCTGTACGGTCGGGACCCCGACCTCCGGCCCGACATCCACGGCAAAGTGGGCAACTCCGGGGTCAGCGTGTGCTCCCTGGATGACGCCAAGCGGCTGTACAGCGGATTTGACCTGTGCGACCCGTCGACGAGCGTGTCCATGACCATCAACGGACCCGCCCCGATGGTGCTGGCCTTCTTCTTGAACGCCGCCATCGACCAGCGCTGCGAGAAGCACATCCACGAGCACGGCCTCGAAGGCGACGTCGAACGGGTCCTAAAAGCCCGTTGGGAAGACCAAGGCCTCCCTCGGCCTGTCTACCGCGGTGAGCTTCCGGAAGGCAATGACGGTCTCGGATTGCTGCTCTTGGGCTGCACCGGAGACGAAGTGCTGGACGGCCCGACCTACGGCCGACTGGCTGCAGAAGCACTATCGCAAGTGCGCGGCACCGTCCAAGCCGACATTCTCAAGGAGGACCAGGCGCAGAACACCTGTATCTTCTCCACCGAGTTCGCGCTTCGGCTCATGGGCGATGTACAAGCCCACTTCATCGAGCACAGGGTCCGGAATTTCTATTCGGTTTCCATCAGCGGGTACCACATCGCTGAAGCGGGGGCCAACCCCATCACTCAGCTGGCCTTCACCCTGGCCAATGGCTTCACCTATGTGGAGTACTACCTCAGCCGGGGCATGGACATCAACGCCTTCGGTCCCAACCTGAGCTTCTTCTTCTCCAACGGCATCGACCCGGAATACGCGGTGATCGGGCGCGTCGCCCGCCGGATCTGGGCCAAGGCCATGGACCGGAAGTACGGCGCCGATGAGCGCGCCCAGAAATTGAAGTACCACATCCAGACCAGTGGCCGCTCCCTGCACGCCCAGGAAATCGACTTCAACGACATCCGCACCACGCTGCAGGCACTTTACGCCATCTATGACAACTGCAACTCCCTGCACACCAATGCCTTTGACGAGGCCATCACCACCCCGACCGAGTCGAGTGTGCGCCGAGCCATCGCCATCCAACTCATCATCAACCGGGAGTTGGGCTTGGCCAAGAACGAAAATCCCTTGCAGGGGGCCTTCATCATCGAGGAGCTCACCGACCTTGTCGAAGAAGCTGTGATGGTGGAATTCGATCGACTCACCGAGCGCGGTGGCGTGCTGGGGGCGATGGAGACCATGTACCAGCGCAGCCGCATCCAAGAGGAAAGCCTGCATTACGAGACCCTNAAGCACACCGGGGAATACCCCATCATCGGTGTCAACACCTACCTGTCCAAGGAAGGATCTCCAACGATTGTGCCGGGCGAGGTCATCCGGGCGACCCCGGAGGAAAAGCAGGACCAGATTGAAGGATTGGCCGCCCTTCACGCCGCCCATGGGGAACGGACCCGTGCCGCCCTCGTCCGGGTGCGCGACACAGCGGTCGCCCATGGCAACCTTTTTGCAGAATTGATGGACGCCGTCAAAGTCTGCTCGTTGGGACAGCTCACGGAAGCCATGTTCGAAGTTGGCGGCGCCTACCGCCGCAATATGTAACCTCGGCGTGGTCATTTCCCTGTGGTCCGGCCCCCGCTCCATGAGCACGGCGCTCATGTACAGCCTNGCGCAGCGGTCGGACATGCGCGTGCTCGACGAACCGCTCTACGCCCACTTCCTTGCCCATACCGGAGCCGAACGTCCCTGCCGCGAGGCCACNTTGGCCAAGCGCCCCGCAGACGCGGATGCCGCCCTCGCCTACATGGCACCACATCCTGAAGAATTGGGGGCGGACCGACACTTGTTCTGCAAGCACATCGCCAACAACACGCTTGGCCTTCCCTGGTCCGCTTTCGATGGCCACCAGCACGTAATTCTGTTTCGCAATCCTGCGGCAGTGATGGCCTCCTATGGAGCGCACATTACCCGACCCCTCATGCGGGACCTATGCTACGAACACCAACTGAAGCTCTTGGAGCGCATGGATGCCGCAGGAAAGTCCCCCGTAGTGGTGTGCAGTGACCATCTTCAGTCGAACCCGGAAGGGACCCTTCGCCAGCTCTGTGATGGGCTNGGGCTGGAGTGGGAACCGGCCATCATGACTTGGAAGGCCGGTGCCCGGCCGGAAGACGGCCCATGGGCAAAATGGTGGTATGCCGGGGTCCACGCCTCCACCGGTTGGGAAGCCCGCCCCCCGAAGCAACACGTGGTTCCCGAGCACCTCGAAGACCTTTATCAAGCCTGTGTTGGGGCATACCATGCCCTCCTCGAACGCGCACTCTGATGGCCAAATTCAACCAACCCGACCCCCGAAACGCCGGCACCCAATGCTGGGTCAACGGACTCGTGCCCCGCGAAGAAGCGAGCGTCCATGTTCTGGATAGCGTGGTTCAAGGCGGGGATGCCGTCTGGGAAGGCCTGCGCATCACCAAGGGGCACGCCATTCAATTGGAACCGCACCTCGACCGGCTCGTGGACTCTGCCCATGCGCTCGCCTTTGCGGACATTCCGTCNCGTGATGCCCTCCGAGACGCCCTTTTTCAAACCTTGGAGGCCAACGGAATGCGAGACGGGATTCACTGCCGCATCACCTTGACCCGGGGGCGAAAGTCCACCAGCGGCATGGATCCGCGGCTCAATGTGCACGGCCCGACCCTGATCATCGTNCCCGAGTACAAGGGCATGGTCTATGGCGACGACGGCATTCGGCTGGTGACCAGCGCGACCCGGCGCAACAGCCCGCAATTCTTGGACAGCCACATTCACCACAACAACCTGCTGAACAACATCCTGGCCAAGATTGACGCCAACGTCTCCGGTGTGGACGACGCTGTGATGCTGGACGACCGCGGCTTTCTGGCNGAGACCAACGCGACCAACCTGTTTGTCGTCCAAAAGGGCATCCTGCTCACCCCTTACGCCCACGCCTGCCTGCCCGGACTGACGCGGCGGTTTGTTCTGGACATTGCGGCACGGGTGGGCATCGAAGCCCGCGAAGCCGACCTCAGCCTGACCGAACTCTACACCGCTCAAGAAGCCTTTACCACCGGAACCATGGGGGCACTCGCCCATGTCACCGAGGTCGATGGCCGGCGCATAGCCAGCGGCCTGAAAGGCCCGGTCACTCGACGGCTGCAACAAGCCTACGAGGATCACATTCTGGAGACGGCNACCGCGCTCCCCTTCGCATGACCCCGGCTATCTTGGTCACCCGCCTGCGGTCGGTACGCTGATTCCATCGACCTTCGCNGCGAATGTCGCGCGGGCTCTTTTTCATGCTTCAGTCGGTGGTCCTTTACACCACCGCCAACCTGCTGGTCAAGGNCTTGGCCTTTCTGCCCACGCAGCAATTGGTCTTCCTGCGCAGCGCGGTCAGCCTCGGCTTCTGCTTGATGTGGCTTTGGAAAGAAGGTGCCCCTTTACTCGGCCACAACCGCCGGTGGCTGTTGGTCCGCGGCTTNGCGGGCATGGTGGCCTTGAGCCTGTTCTTCCACACCATCCGTCACATTCCGCTGGCGAGCGCGACGGTCATCCAGTACCTCTCTCCCATTTTCACCGTCCTGCTTGCGATGTTGTTCGACGGACAGCGCATCCGGGCCCACCGCTGGATNTATTTCGCCGCCGCATTCGGGGGCATCCTCATGGTGAAGGGGTTCGATCCGCGGGTTTCATGGGTGTATCTGTTCATGGGCCTCGGCAGTGCCATCCTAGCCGCCTTGGCCTACCTGGCGACCATCAAGTGNAGGGAAACGGACAGCGCCATCGGCATCGTGACCTACTTCCACCTCATCGCCGCTCCGGTCATGGGCACGTGGAGCGCGGCCACGTGGCATCCGATGACGGCCGCTCAATGGGGCATGGCCTTTGGCATTGGCGTCCTCTCCTTGGTCGCCCAGGTGGCCATGACCAAGGCCCTGCACCTCGAAGATGCCGCGCGGGTCATGCCCTTCAAATATTTNGGCGCCATTCTGGCTTTGTTTGCCGCCCGCCTGCTGTTCGATGAAGTCGTGACAGGCTGGGCCCTGGTGGGCATTGTCGTGGTCCTCGCGGCCGTCACCNCCAACACCATCGCGGGCGGACGGGAGAAGCGGAAATCGNTCAGCGCACCGTGACGCGGCGCGTGTGCTCGATGGTCGCGCCCGGCGCGCGTTGGATGACCTGCACCAAATAGGCNCCTGGCGCAAGGCCTTCTGTGGACAAGGTCATCTGGCGACCGCCCGTCCAGCGATCCCGGGCCACGACGCGGCCGGTCAAGTCGACCCAGCGGACCTCTGCCCCCTGCAAATCGCCGCCCGCAAAGGAAATTGTCAACCCTTCGCCAGAGCGGACCGGGTTCGGGCTGACCGCCAACGTCGGTCCGGCCACGATGCCGCCAATGCCATTGGTCGTGGCGCATGGGTCCACGAGGTACGGCACCGCATTCTGGTACATGCCGTTGACCACTTCCGTCACCTCCTGAATGCACAGTTCTGTCTCNGGCATATCGGTCCAGTAGATGCGACAAAGCGGAGTCCATTCGTAGTGCTTGGACATGGAGGCATTCTCGTAGCTCAGGCCAATCAGGGTGTTCCCCCCCAAGGCGTGCTCGGGCTGGATCAGGTATTCGAGAGGGTCCACCAGGCTCACCGCTTGCTGNATGCCGCAATTGACATCGAATTGATAGCCCAGAATGCGGTTGTGCGGGTTGAGTACCTCCACATCGAAGAAGCCCTGTGCCCAGTTGACCGCACCGAGGCGGAACCACACGCTGTCGTATGGGTTGACCACGTGCGGCGCNGGAAATTGACACTTGTCNTGGAACCCNCTGCTGTCCGGGTGGCTGTGCGCGATGTCCCAGTNCTGGCAACGGGCCATGAGGGCCGCATCGGACACAGTCAATTCTTCATCCTGGTCGAGGTCGTTGCACGGCGCAGCCGACAGGTCATTGCCAAGGATGCCGCTCACATAGGCCTCGGCATCGGTGAGGTCCTGGTCCGCATCGGCATCGAGGTCGCCCATCAGGGCTGTCCCGCCGCATTCACCCGTGCAGTCCGTCTGGGCGTTTCCGTATGGCATCCCCGTGCAGTCGACAATCTGCGGACAATCGTCCCAAAGCTCCACTTCCAGTTCTCCCGAGGACCGGTCCATCTGGATGCAGACCACGCCCCAGTTGTTCTCATAGTTGTTCTCGTGGTGGCCGAGCGCATCGGGATCATAGTCCCAATTGACCCGAACCACGAGGTGGTAGATGCCGTCCGGAATGCCCGTGACGTCGATCCATTGGCAGGACAGGCCCGCCCCGTAAATGTCNCCNCAATGGGCNGAGATGCCCATGTTGCTGCATCCGTACTGAAAGGTGCCCCCATCGCTGCACTCGAGGTCCATCACACAGAAGCCGTTCTTGAAGCCGATGGGCAACATCTGGCCGTCCATCGTGAACAGGTCGTACTTGGCATAGCCCTTATAGTGCCAATGGTTGTGGCAATCGCCCCACTCGAATTGCTGGGTCGAATCCGTCTGGGCAGTGGTACCGATGTAATAGTCCAGATCGCCGATGTTCTTGATGTGGGTGGTGAAGCGGACCAATTCCCGCTCTCCATAGCCGTTGAGGCACCCTTCCACGATGTAGCAGTTGTCCTCGTCCACCATCATCGTCTCCGCCTGCAGGCTGTTCTCGATGGCGCTTTCCACGACCATCAGGTCCGGGCCCGTGCAAAGGGGGTCTCCGGGGTAAATACAACTGCCATTGTCCAGCTCCGCGGCCGGGTTGTAATTGCAGGCCGTCTCATCGGTACAACCCTCTGGAGGCCCGGCGAAGCTCAACTCCCATTCCCAACCCGCGCAACCGCCTGCGAGGTCGGCAAACCGGACCCAGTAGGTCACGCCGGCCTCGAGCAGCACCAGCAGCTGGGCGCTCTCCGGATTGTCCTCGCATCCTCCTTGATTGTCGTCGTAGTAAATCGACCCCTCGTTGGTGTCGTCGAAGTTGTTCATGTTGCAGTAATCGTAGATCCAGAGGCGCGTATCGCATCCGGTTCCACAGCTGCTCAGGGCATACATGCCGTTTTGCTCCGGTGTGAACGTCCACCATTGGACGTCTCCTCCCGCCGTCACCCACTGAGGCGTGTCTCCCACCTCGAGGGGCAAGGCCTCATTGCAGGTCCACCCCGGCGGGCAATCGATGGCGTGGCTTTGGCCGAATCCGTAATTGCCACTGCCTTGCACCAGCATCTCCTCTTCCAGCCACACCTGATAGAAGGCACCGGGATTCAGCCCGTCCCCGTAAGAGTCGTTCATGGTGAAGACCATGCAATCGTCCCAAGCGGCGGTGTCCAAACAGAACTCGAACAACGTGTCTTGTCCACCGGTCACATCCACATCCATGACCAGATTGCCTTGGCCGTCGGCCAGCGTCCATGACATCTCTCCCGGCCAGCTGTCGGGTTGGATGATCACAGTGAAGGCCACCTCATCGGCAGCGCAATCCAACTGGGCAGCGGCACAATGCGCCACAGAGCACAGCGAAAACAAGAGCAGAACACGGTTGAGCATGCGTCCAAGATACGGTGTGTGGTGTGCCTTAAATTTGTCGTGCAATCAAACGCAAGGAATCCATGGGACACGACCACCACGACCACCACGACCACGCCGAAGCGGAGCAGAACGAAATCGGCGGACCTGTTGTCTTCGCCTTGATGCTGTTCGCCCTTGTCGTAATGGTGATCTACTTCCTCAGCTGAGGA
>NYTZ01000064.1 GCA_002683735.1 Flavobacteriales bacterium | reverse complement strand
AGCAAGGGAGGCATCTTGGCGTTCCTCGATCCGGGCAACCTGAGCGCCAATTTCGCCTACACCGAGAACTACCAGCGGGACATCAACACTGAGTTCAACATTCGCCGGAATTACCGCGGCGGGCTGCGTTATGACTTCACAAACCGGCCCAAGGAGATCAAGCCGTTTGCGTGGATGGGGCGTTCCAAGGCCCTCCGATGGCTGACAGATTTCAACTTCTACCCCGGCCTGAAGCAGGTCAGTGTCAACATGGGCATGGACCGGACCTACGAGGCCAGCCGCGTCCGGAACAACACCGCGGAGCTGCTTGGCATCGAGACGGGCGTGCTCGTCAGCACACAGGTCCTCAAGCAATGGAATTGGAACCGGGACTACGTGGTCAAATGGGACCTGACGAAGAGCCTCAAGGTGGACTACAATGGTCGAGCCACGGCCCTCGTGGGCGAGCCGACGGGCGTGATCGACCGCAACGATGCCGAGACCTATGCCCGCTACCGGGACACCATCTTGACCAACATCCAGAACTTCGGAGAGGTCACGACCTACGACCACAACATTTCCGCCAGCTATCGCCTTCCGCTGGACAAGTTTCCGCTGATCAACTTCACCAGTGCGGACATCCGCTACCAGAGCACGTACCGCTGGGACCGCGCGCCTTTTTCCCAGGACAGCCTCGGCCACACCATTCAGAACAGCCGGAACATCACGCTCAACGCGCAGGCCAACTTCAACAAGTTGTACGACAAGGTGCCCCTCCTCAAAGACATCAGCTCCGGCAAGCGAAAGCGGGAGTGGGTCAAGGAGCAGGAAAAGAAGAAGAAGGAAATTGAAAATGAGGACCGGGACGGCTTCGGCAACTACGACGATGATGAGAAGCCGCCGCTGTACATCGATCCGGTGTCCTTCGTGCTCAAAGCCATGATGTCGGTCAAGAGCGTCAACGTCAGCTACTCCCGCAATGAAGGGTTGCTGTTGCCCGGTCTGGCGCCAGACCGCAAGGCGCGGTACGCTGGATTCGACAGTGCGCTTGAGGCACCGGGCCTGCCCTTCCTTCTCGGCCATCAGAACACCGACCTTGNCGGCAACCGCACCGGGGATTTCGCGCTCGATGCAGCCAGCCGTGGATGGCTGAGCGACAATCCGTACCAGAACCAGACATACCAGGAGAACTACAGCGCGAACCTCAACCTGCGCGCCCAGCTCGAGCCTTTTGACGACCTGAAGATTGACTTGGAGGCGAGCCGAAATGAGAGCCGCAATCAGCAGAGCTTCTTCCGCTTCGATGATGCCATCGGGGATTGGCAATTTGAGTCGCCACAGGATGGGGGCAACTTCACNACGACCATCCTGACCTGGCCGACCGCCTTTGTNAGGGACGATGAGGACTTCGACAGTGACACTTGGCGGCAGTTCAAACTGGCCCGTCTGGACATGAGCGAGCGCCTCAACGAGCGCAACTACAACCTGCCGAGCAGCGAGCCTAACGGTTACTACCTCGGCTGGGGTCCGACCAGCCCGGCGGTCACCATCCCCGCGTTCATCGCNGCTTACACCGGGCAACGTTCCGATGAGGTCTCCCTCGATCCGTTCAAGACCCGGCTGGCTCCGAACTGGCGCGTGAGCTACGATGGCCTTTCCAAGGGCAACCTGCTCAAGAACCGGGTGAAGCGCTTCAGCCTCAACCACAGCTACCGGTCGACCATGACGACCTCTTACGTCACCAACCTCAGTTATGAGGCTGATGACCTCGGACGTCCGACCAGCTTCGACCAGAGCGCCTTCGGCAACTACGTCAACGAGCGCCAATACAACCAGGTCACCATCAGCGAGCAGATGTCCCCGCTCATTGGTGTGGATGTGACCCTGAAGGCGAGTGGCAAGAACGAGCCGCAGATCAAGGTGGAAATGCGCCGGGACCGTACCATCAACTTCGGATTGACCAACAACCAGATCACCGAGACCAAGAGCAATGCGCTCGTCATCGGAACCGGTTACAGGATTGCCAACGTGCCGAACCCCTTCCTCCGGACGCGTGGCAAGCTGCCCATCCAGATGCTCAAAGAGACCGACGTCGTCTTGCGCCTCGACATCACGGTGCGGGACAACAGCACCATCATCCGCAAGCTGGACCCGNTGGCTACGGCCGGCACCGGGGGGGGGGACGACTTCAACCGGGAGAACCAGGTGACGGCCGGACAAAAGGTGGCGAGCATCAAGTTCAGTGCGGACCTTGAGGTGTCCCGCAAGTTGATCCTGCAGGCCTTCTTCGACGAGCAGCTGACCCGCCCGAAGGTCTCGACGAGCTTTGCGACCACCAACGTGAAGAGCGGCATTGCCCTGCGCTTCAACCTCACGCAATAAGGTGAGCGCGGGAGGGAAGCGTGGGCTACATTCGTCCCATGAACTTCCCCCCGGACCTGCATTATTCCAAGGACCACGAATGGGTGCGCGTCGAAGGTGACGTGGCCACCGTGGGCATCACCGATTTCGCCCAATCTGAGCTGGGGGACATCGTGTTTGTTGAAGTCGAGACCGAAGACGAACAACTCGACGGTGAAGAGGTGTTCGGAACCATTGAAGCCGTCAAGACGGTNAGCGATTTGTTCATGCCGATTCCCGGAACCGTCATGGAACTCAATGAGGCTTTGGAAGACAATCCTGCCCTCATCAACGAGGATCCCTACGGAGAAGGGTGGATCATCAAGATCAAACTCGACGGCGCTCCGGATCTGAGCACCCTGATGACGTCCGAGGCCTATGCCGCGGAGGTCGGCTGAGTCCCGCACGTCGCACGCCGCGCGCAACGCCATGCCCTTCTGGGCGATGACCGCCNTGGTGGTCGCCCTCCATGCGNTTCCCGGCGCCGAGTTGGGTGGGCAGGACTGGTGGAGCCGTNTGCGCCTCGACCTNATGTTGCATGCGGGGATGTTTTGCCTNTGGGGCATGTCCGCCTTGATTGCTCTGCGCAAGGGACGCTCCGGGNAGATGTCCTGCAGAATGGCATGGCCCATCGTCGCCGGAGTTGGATTGGCGTTGGCCATCTTGTTGGAAATGGCGCAAGGATCCCTGTTCATGGATCGGGGCCGCGATGTCGCCGACGTGATGGCCGATGGGGTTGGCCTCGTTTTGGCCGGGGGCGCATTTCGGGCACTGTATTTGGNGTGGCCCATGGGCAAGCGCACCCTTTAGACTAATTTGGCCGCCCGTACGGCCCAGCAAAATTCCGCTCATGCAGCCACGCAAAACACCCAAAGCCGACCTCGAGAACAAGCGGGGCACTTGGCGTTCGGTCGGATTCGTTTCCGTCCTGGCCTTGTTGCTCGCGGCCTTGGCCTGGACAAGCTATGACGTCAACATTGTCCGCGCCCTCGACTTCGAGGTGGACTTGCTCGAGGATGAGGTCATCCCGGTGAACGTCATCCCGCCGCCGCCGCCGCCTCCTCCGCCGCAGCAGACCACGGTGATTGAGATCGTGGACGATGAGGAAGAAATCGAGGAGGAGCTGGAGATCGAAGACATTGAGATTGACGAGGACACGGAAATTGAGATTGTCGAGGTGGAAGAAGAGGAGGTCGTCGAAGAGGATATCCCCTTCATGATCGTGGAGGACATGCCCGGTTTCGGTCCATGCAAGAGCAAGACCGGCCCCGAGCGCGATCAGTGCACCCAGCTCGAGATCATCAAGTATGTCAGCTCGAATACGAAGTACCCGCCCATCGCCAAGGATGCCGGCATCCAAGGCACGGTGTTCGTCTACTTCGTGGTTGGAAAGGATGGCAAGGTCCGCGATGGTCGAGTATTGCGACCGGTGGACCCGCGCCTCGATGCGGAAGCCCTCCGCGTNGTGAGCTCCTTGCCCGATTTCGAGCCCGGTCGCCAGCAAGGCAAGCCGGTGAGCGTCCAATACACCATTCCGGTGAAATTCATCATCCGCTGACGCGGACGGTTCATCCCCCGAACCACCCCACCACGGCCATCCCGAGATAGATGGCGTAGAGCGCGGCCCCGAAAGGAAGGCCGCGCTTTGCGTACAGGACGATGGCTACGGCGTTGATGGCGATCCAGTAGGCCCAGTTTGCATGGTGGTTCTGCACCATCAACCAAGTCGCCCAGAGGCTGAATACGGTGGTGAAGGCGTCAGGCAGGGGCAGGGCACTGTGGGTGAACCGCTTCAGAACCCAAGCGGTGAGCAGAGTGAAGGCGGCCGTGATGGCGATGGCGATGCCGTGCCACTCGAGGGGCCACGAGTGCGGTGTCCAATCCTGAACATCGGAAGACAGCCATGCCCCATAGGCGGCAAAGGCGACATAAAACCCTTGAAGCGCGGCTTCGGCGAGGATGTTCCGGCGCCAGCAGAGCCAGCCGAGGAGCCCAGCTCCCAGGGCGGCGGGCAGATAGCACCATGGGGTCCAGCCTTGGAGGTAGCCCCATGTATACCCGAGGCTGAGCAGTACGGCGATGGCTTCCAATAGGCGCTCAAAGCGCATGGTCTGCGATGGGGCCTGTGAATCGGTCATGGGCAATGGGACTGAACCGCCTCCAAGGCGGCTTCTAGCCTTGCTGAGGTGAGCTGCACGGGAAGGTCGANCCAAGGCCGGCCCGAAGCGTTGAGGCGGGCGACATATTGGGCTTCGAGGTCGCGGCGGTCGTCGAGGTTGGGCAGGGTGCGCAACGGGTCTGGTTCCCAGTCAGGCAGAGTACGGCACAGGATGAACAAGTCGACCTCTTCCATGGCGGCGGCGGCGCCTTCGAGGGGCGAGGCAAAGACAACTTGGGACCAAAGGTCCAGCACGAGCGGACCGGTGTCGAGGAGCAAGCTGCTGGTGCGGCCTTCGATGGCGTCGCATTGCGCTTGAAGCAAGCGCTGTAGGTCGGCAACTGTGGGGCGTTCGGAGACGACGGCGTCATCGGTGCGGGCCGCTTCGGCCATCAGGGGCCATCCAAGCTTGAGAGCGAGAGCCTCTGCGAGGGTGGTCTTCCCCGAATTCTCCACGCCGGTCACGACGACGACCGGATGCGCGTTCAGTCGTCGAATTGGCATCGACAGGGTTCACTGAAGTGGAGGGTCCTTCCCGGCAACAGTTCGCGCACCCACGTTTGCTCCTGCACCGACATTTCGTTGTGCAGGAGGTCCAAGGTGTGCAGGCTGTCTAACCGGCTGAGNGAGGGAGGAAAGTGGCCAATCAGGTTGGACCACAGGATGAGCGATTCGAGTCGTTCGAGGTGGTCGATGTCTTCTGGAATGCCCCCTACCTCGTTGTCGGCCAGGTCGAGTTCGCGAAGCGATTCCATGTNCAGCACNCCTGGCGGAATGGTCCGGATCTGGTTGGAGCGGATGCTGAGGCGCTCGACCGTTTTGAGTTCGCCGAGCCAGGGCGGCAGGGTGTCGATGCGGTTTTTGTCGAGGACGAGTTCGCGGAGTTGGCTGAACCGGCGCAATCGGTGGTCGACTTCCTTCCATTTGGCCCGTGTGAGGTCCAGCCGAAGGACCCGTTCCGGCCGTTGGAGGGCATCTTCAAAATTGGTCCAGACCCGGGCGGTGTCCCAGCCGGCTTGTCCATGGGCATTTCCGGTACACCACAGTGCAGCCAGCAAGGCAATCATGGACGAAGCATGGCGGACCATCGGGGAATCAACGGCCATCGGTACTGTTTCGTTGCGGGAGGCAGTCTCGGGCAGCTTGTGCGTCGCGGTGCAGTTGCGTGATGAGGCCGTCGGAGGAGTCGAATTTCTGGATGTCTCTGAGCCGCTCGGCAAAACCGAGGGAGAGGGTGCGGCCGTAAAGGTCTGGCCGCCCAGCCTCGAGAAGGTGGACTTCAACCCGGGGGGCTGCATCGGCTTCGTCAAAGGTGGGGCGGGGGCCGATGTGCACCATGGCCGGCACAGGGTGGCCGGAAGGGTTATCGCTCCAATCGGCCTCGACGGCGTAGACGCCTGGCGCGGGCAGAATCTGATCGGAAACGAGGGCATTGAGATTGGCCGTGGGGAATCCCAGTTGCCGCCCCCTTCCGTCTCCCCGGACCACTTGTCCCTGCCACTGGAAGCTCTGCCCCATCAACGTGCGGGCGCCCGCCACATCGCCATCGTGGAGACGCTGCCGGATTTTGGTGCTGGAGACGGTGAGTTCGTCCTCGATGTGCGGGGGGATGTGGGCTACATCGAATCCGTAAGTCTCGCCGCATTCTCGAAGGAGTTCTTCGTTGCCCTCCCGGCCCGCTCCGAATCGGTGGTCGTGGCCCACCACTACGGTGGTGCAGCCGAGCCCTCGGACGAGGACGTCCCGGACAAAGTCCTCCGGACGAAGCCGGGAGAACGCCCGGTCGAACGGCTGGACGACGAGGTGGTCGAGGCCCGTGGCTTCGAGGGACTGTGCCCGTTGATCGAGGGATTGGAGCAGCTCCAGCCCGCTGTCGTCGCCAAAGAGGACCTTCCTCGGGTGTGGATCGAAGGTGAGCACCACGGTCTCAGCTCCGGCGGCCTCTGCTTCATCCATCATCCAGCCCAGCAGTGCCTGGTGGCCCAGGTGCACGCCATCAAAGGTGCCTGTGGTCACGATGCGGCGGGTGCCGGATGGGAAGTGGGGGAGTCCACGGTGAAGCTTCACGAACGCCAAAAGTAGCGGGGGCAGATTTCGCCCGTTCGGAAACCGGTATGGGCGGCGAATTCCGCGGCGTTGAAAACTCCTTCACGAAGGCTTGTGGAACGAGGGCTTCCCACGTAGACGGTTTGGGTTATTTTTGCGCCGAAATACGGGACGATTCACCCCGTTGCATACGCGTCAATTTTCGCAGACATGAGCCAGAACGTCGGTTCCATCCAACAAGTCATCGGTCCGGTCGTGGACATCAGTTTCCCCGCAGGNATGGCCCTCCCCAAGATCCTGGAAGCCCTTGAGGTGGACCGGGAAGGACAACCCCCGCTGGTCATGGAGTGCCAGAAGCACATCGGTGAAGACACCGTTCGTGCCATTGCCATGGACGCCACCGAAGGCCTTCGCCGTGGGATGCCGGTGCGCCCGGTGGGTCGTGCCATGAGCATGCCGACGGGTGAGGCCATCAAGGGCCGCCTGTTCAACGTGACNGGNCAGGCCATTGATGGCATCGANGGCGGCAAGGTNGAGACGGCCGGTCCGCGTGAGATTCACCAAGTCGCGCCCAAGTTTGAAGAGCTGAGCACCTCCACGGACATTCTGTTCACGGGCATCAAAGTGATCGACCTCATCGAGCCCTACGCCAAGGGGGGTAAAATTGGCCTCTTCGGTGGTGCCGGTGTGGGCAAGACGGTCCTCATCATGGAGCTCATCAACAACATCGCCAAGGGCCACGACGGCNTGTCCGTGTTCGCCGGTGTGGGGGAGCGCACCCGTGAAGGAAACGACCTCCTCCGCGAGATGATCGAGTCCGGCGTCATCAAATACGGTGAGGCTTTCGAAAAGAGCATGGAAGAAGGCGGTTGGGACNTGTCCAAGGTGGACATGGAAGAGCTCGCCAAGAGCCAGGCCACCCTGGTATTCGGTCAGATGAACGAGCCTCCCGGGGCCCGTGCCCGCGTGGCCTTGAGCGGTCTGTCCGTCGCTGAGTACTTCCGCGATGGTGGTGGTGAAGGTGCCGGTAAGGACATCCTCTTCTTCATTGACAACATCTTCCGCTTCACGCAGGCCGGTTCGGAAGTATCCGCGCTCCTGGGCCGGATGCCGTCCGCTGTGGGTTACCAGCCGACGCTGGCCACTGAGATGGGCGCCATGCAGGAGCGCATCACCTCCACCAAGAAGGGCTCCATCACCTCCGTGCAGGCAGTCTACGTTCCCGCAGACGACCTCACCGACCCGGCTCCCGCCACGACGTTTGCCCACCTCGACGCCACGACGGTGTTGTCCCGGAAGATTGCCTCCCTCGGCATNTACCCAGCTGTGGACCCGCTCGACTCCACGTCTCGCATCCTCACCCCGGAAGTGGTCGGTGACGAGCACTACCGCACGGCCGAGCGCGTNAAGGAGACCCTCCAGCGGTACGTCGAACTTCAGGACATCATCGCCATCCTCGGAATGGACGAACTCAGCGAAGAGGACAAGCAGGTGGTGCACCGCGCCCGCCGCGTCCAGCGCTTCCTCTCCCAACCGTTCCACGTGGCCGAGCAGTTCACCGGCATCCCTGGTGTGCTCGTATCCATNGAGGACACCATCAAGGGCTTCAATATGATTCTCGACGGGGAACTCGACCAGTACCCTGAGGCGGCCTTCAACCTGAAAGGCAACATCGACGAAGTCATCGAAGCCGGTGAGAAGATGCTCGCTGAAAGCGAAGCCTGATGAATGTTGAAATCCTCACGCCCGACGCGGTCCTCTTCGAAGGAGAAGCCCGTCACGTGTTCCTTCCGGGTTCGGACGGNGCAATGGGAGTNCTNGCCAACCACGCGGCCATGATCACGACCCTGCAGCAGGGCACGGTCAAGGTCGACACGACGGAGGGCGAGAAGACATTCGACCTCAATGGCGGCACCGTTGAGGTCCTCAACGACAAGGTCCTCATCCTCGCCAGCTGATCACTCGTGGTGATACGGTTCGCCGCGCAGAATGGTCTGCGCGCGATAGAGCTGTTCCACGGCCAGCAAACGAATCATCTGATGGCTGAAGGTGAGGGAGCTCAGTGCGAGCTTCTCTGATGCCTTGGTCTCGACTTCCGGCGCGAATCCATAAGCACCGCCCACCACCAGGGCGAGGTGTCGGATGCCCCGGTGATGTCGGTCTTCGATCCACTTCGCGAGTTCCACGCTGCGGGGTTGTTTCCCGTGTTCATCGAGGAGCACGACATGGTCTGCATCGCCAATGGCCTTGAGGAGCACGGGCGCTTCGGCGGTCTTGAGTTGGTCGTGGGTGATGCGGGCATTGCGCAGCTTCACGTCGGGCAGTTCCACATATTGGAACGGCGCATACCGGGCCAACCGCTTGACGTATTCGTCGATGCCCTGTTTCAACCACGGTGTGGACGTCTTGCCGATGACGATGAGGGAAATGCGCATGCCCGAAGGTGCGTCGAATTAACTTGCCGGCGATGACGGATTCACGACCGTTGGAAGCATCCGCGTTTGCGGAATTGCCCGACCCCATGAAAGCGGCCATTGTTGCAGCATGGCAGGAGGACATCGGCACGGGTGACGTCACCTCGGCGGCCTGTGTTCCGTCGGATGCGCGCGAGGCTGCTGGGTTCTTGGTCAAGGCCAACGGGGTCCTGGCGGGTCTCGAAGTGGCNGAAGCCGTGTTTGCCTNNGGGGCNCCGGACGTTGCCTTCCANCGTCTTGCAGAGGATGGGGATNCCGTTTCACCCGGCGTGATCGTGGCCCGGGTGGAAGGGCCAGCTGCGCAAATCCTGACTGCCGAGCGCCTTGCGTTGAATTTCATGCAGCGCATGAGTGGGGTAGCCACGGCCACGCGCAAGGCCGTGGAAGCATTGACGGGCACCGGTACACGGGTGCTCGATACCCGAAAGACGACCCCNGGCTTGCGCCTCTTTGAGAAGCGGGCCGTTGTCATTGGCGGTGGTGTCAACCATCGCATGGGCTTGTACGACCAGATCCTCATCAAGGACAACCACATTGATTACGCGGGCAGCGTGGGGGCTGCCATTGCTGGCGCCCACCGCCACCTCAAATCGGTGGGCCGAGAGGTGCCGGTGGTGGTCGAGGTCCGGGACCTTAAGGAGGTCNAGGCCGTCCTCGACGAAGGNGGGGTAGACCGNCTCCTTCTCGACAATTTCAGCCCGGAGCAAGCCGGAGAGGCTGTGCGGTTCATTGCCGGACGGATGCCNACAGAAGCCAGCGGCGGGTTGACCCCGGACACGGTGCAGGCCTATGGCGAGGCTGGTGTCGATTTCGTATCGCTCGGTTGGTTGACCCATAGCCCGGCCAGCTTGGACATCAGCCTNAAAAGCGCTGCGGCACTGGCCGCCCTTCAATCATGAGCGAGCAACCNTGGGAAACGTGGATGATGAAGACACCGTTTCGGTGGCTGTTGATCGGCCCATTGCAACGGTTCCATCCATGGGGATTCGAAGGCATGAGCGCATGGAATGTCTTCCGATTTTTCGTGGTGGGGGTGGCCGAAGGTGCATTGGGCATCCGTGCTGCCGCGATTGCGTTTCAGGTGTTCGTCGCGATTTTTCCGGTCATCCTCGTCCTGTTGAGTTTGTTGCCCTTGGTGCCGGTGGCGGACTTCCAAGTGAGCCTTTTTGACGCACTCCGCCAATATTTCCCTGGGGACACATTCGGCCTCGTGGAATCCACCGTCGAGGACCTGCTGGCCAACGGAGTCCACCCTGAAATTGCCAGCATCGGTTTCGTGCTCATGCTGTTCTACGCGTCCAGCAGCATCAACGGCATCCTGTCCGGACTTAATGAGGCGCACCACCTTGAGCGCAAGGGCAATTGGCTCCTGCTCCGCGCCATGTCCATGGTGCTCATGATTCTGTTTTCGCTGTTCCTGATTGTGGCGGTGTTGCTCATCGTGTTCAGTGGATCGGCATTGGATTGGCTGACGTCCCACGGACTGGTGGCCCTTGAGGACCTGCCCCTGATTCAGGCTGTGCGTTGGCTCGTCACCTTGGTTCTGCTCTATTCGACCATTACCGCGCTGTTCAATGCGGCCGATTTCACGAAGGACCGGTGGCGCTTCTTCACACCTGGAGCGGTGGCCACGACGCTGTTGATCGTGCTGACCTCTGTGGCCTTTGCGTGGTTCGCGAATTCGCTCTCGAGCTACAACCGGCTTTATGGATCGTTGGGCACCCTGTTGCTCCTGCTTGTCTGGCTCAATGTCAATTGCTTCCTGCTCATCCTNGGGTTCGACCTCGANACGGCGCTCAACAAAGCGCGCCGCGGTGGAGAACGCGCCGATTGGATGGACGAAGGGAGCCGCGAAGCCCATTAATTTAATCCCATGATTCGCATTCTACTCTCCGCCGTACTGACCGCCATGACCTTTTCCCTTTCCGCCCAGGACCTCGTGGGCAAATGGAAGACCATCGACGATGAGATCGAAGGCCGCGTGAAGAGCATCGTGGAGATCACGGAGCGGGATGGCCAGTATTTCGGCACCGTCGTGGAGCTGTTCCGTCTGCCTGACGAGGACCAGGACCCGCATTGTGACAAGTGCGGGGATGACCGCAAGGANCAGCGCGTGCTCGGCATGGACATCGTGCGCAACATGGTGGCCGGGGATGGCGAATGGGAGGATGGTACGATTTGCGACCCCAAGAATGGCCGCATCTACGACTGCAAAATGTGGTTNGACGAGGACGAGCCCAATGTCCTCAAGGTGCGCGGCTACTGGGGCTTCCTGTACCGCACCCAGGAGTGGGTTCGACAATGAATTCCTGACCTTCCGGTCTTCTGGATTTTCAGTCGCGCAGGGCCTTAAGNTGCTGNGNCATCAGTNCTTTGCCTTCGGGGGNAAGATTTAAGGTCCACGTGATGGCGGCGATGAGACCGGTGGCAATGGCCGATTTCACCATCAACATGAGGCCGGCGGATTGGGCTGGTTCCCAGAGGTGGAGGGCGTGGCCGACCATGACGAGAATGGCCAGGATGAGCAAGCTCCGGCCATTGGGAATCCACTGGCTCCATACGGACCGCACTACCCATTGGCGGGCGAGGATGGACAACGTGACCGCGGACAAGGTGGCCAATGCAGCGCCGAGCAAGCCGAGCCCGAGCCCGCTTTCGGGAATCATCCAGAGGTTGAGCGGAATGGCCAGGCCGACCATGGCCCAATTCAGGCCAATGGTCTTGCGGTAGTGGTCGGATTGCCCGAGCAGCACNNGGGACCCCAAGGCACTGCCTTGCAANACCTTGACAGCCCCAATGGTCAGGATGACCCATTGCAGCCCTTGAAATTCTTCGGGAAGCAGGCGGTCCATTTCCGGTGTGGAGGCCCACAAGCAGGCCAAAATCCATCCTCCCGCGAGGAGCATGCTGGTGTGGGTCAGGCGGACGAGCCGCCAGGTTTCGGTGTCGTTTTGTTGGTGCAGGGNTTGGGCCAAAAGGGGTTGCAGAAGCCGCTGAAACGCGCGGTTNGGAATCTGGGCCACCGTCGCGATGAAGGCGGCGATGGTGAAGGCCGGGACTTGGTCNAGGCTGAGCAAACGCCCCACCATGATGATGTCAACCTGGCCGAGAATGACCATGGCNCTTGCGCCTAGGATCATGGTGGCGCCATAGGTGCGCACCTCCCGCAAGAGCTGTAGGTCGCCCAGGCCACGCCATCGAATGTGGAATCGATTGGCCGCGCTTTGTGCGAAAAGCAAGAGGAGTACGAGGCCATAGAGGGCGACAAAGGCGGGAAGGAATGCAGGTTCGCCCAGCCACCCCATCCCCAATGCCAAAGCGAGGGCGAGGTACCCGAACTTGAAAAAGGTCTCCCGGGCAAACGTGGCCAAGGCGGTTTTGAGCCGGGTGGACAGGAATCCCGCGAAATAGACNTGGGCGGCCTGTAGGCCGGCCAGCAAGGCGATGGGGCGGACGGCCTCCCGGTCCNTGCCAACCAAACCCAACAGGTCCGCTANTCCGGACGGAAACGCCAAGGCCGGAAGGGCAATGAAGGCCAGAAAAAGGACAATGGGGGGCCAAGCAAGGGTGCCCATCAACTCTCCAAACCGCCCTTGTTCGTCTGCACTGCCTTTGAACCGGTTCATCGCAGCAGGGGCACCGAAGGCGAGGATTGGGCCCAGCAACGTCCCCCAGGCTGCCGCCACCCGGATCAAGCCCCACGACGACAGGTTGTCGCCAAAGGCCCACGGGAGGACCATCAGGTTGTTGACCCCACCCAACACGAACCCGAGCAAGATGCTCAGGAAATTTCGAAAGGCTTGNGCGGGGACGCGGTGACGGGCCATGTCAGGGGGTGTTGGTGACCATCTGGTCAAGCAATGTTGCCATCACGCCGGANAAAGACCGCCTGGTGTAGCGCATGGCCAAGTCTGGCGTGGCTTCAAAGGGCAACATNAACTGCTGGAGCAGGCCTTGGGCGCCTTCTACGTCGTGATGCGCNCACGTAGAAAGGTTCCATTCGGAAATCAGATCATGCAGGTCGCTTGGGTGCGGCGTGATGGTGGCAATGGGTTTTCCGGTTCCGAGGTATTCGAATGCCTTTCCGGGAATGGCACGTTGTCCTGTGCTGTTGTCGTTTTGGATGAGCAACAGGGCATCCATGTCGCCCATCATGTGGACCGCTTCNTGGTGAGGNAGGTAGCCGTGATGGGTCCAATCCTCNGGGAGAAGNTGACGCTGNAAGCTNTTGAGGACGGGNGGGCTGATTTTGCCGACGATGTCCAAGTGAATGGACCGACCGGTGCCTTGGGCATTTGCGTTGCGAATCGCCTGCCAGAGTCCTGGTGCATCGCGCGTTGGAAAGAGCGAGCCGAAGTGCCCGAGGTGAAAGGGGCCGTCGGTGTGCGCTGTATCCGAATTCTTGGATTCGGGGCGCTTGNCCATGTCCTCTTCATCCCATCCGTTGTAAACCAGTTGGCATTTGTCGCCAGCCGCTTCACCGAGGTGAAGGGCCAGCGATGTCCGGACACTGGGACTGGTGATGGTGACGATATCGGCGGCCTGGACGACCTGTCCTTCCAACTCGAGATGTCGCCGGCGGGTGCGTGAGGTGGGCAGAAAATCTTCGAGGTAGTCCATCTCCCTCCAGAGGTCTCGGAAATCCGCCAGCCATGGCAGTTGGGTCCTTTGTTTGAGGTCCAGTCCGATGAGGTGCACGCTATGCGGGGGGCCTGTCGTGATTAGGGCGTCGAACGGATGTCCTTTCTGGTCGGCCTCGGAGATGGCTCGCAGCCCGGCACGAACGGCATTGTTGCGCCACAGGATTCGTGGGTCGGGCAAGAGCACATTGCCGCGCAACCACCTCAGTACTTTTCCGAGCCCGCCTTCTTGGGTGCCTCCGGAACCGAGTCGCTCTGAAGGTTTGGAGGGCATCAGGCGTTGAATGGCCTCGTACGGCTCAAAAATGGGCACGTGGATCACCTGCATATCGGAGGGCACGTCCTGCTGCAGGGAGGGGTCCAGGACGGGATAGGTGGCTCCTGACGGGGCCAGGACCGTCAAATCCCAGCCGCATTGCCGGATGTATTTGGCGAATTTGAGCCAGCGCTGGACGCCAGGCCCGCCCGCCGGTGGCCAGTAATAGGCCACGAGCAGTGCTTTTCTGTCCGGGGAATCGGGCATGCCGTCCTCTCCTCCATTCACCATGCCGGAAATCTACTCCAGCACCAGGCAATCCGCACAGTATTGGCTTTCCTCGTCGTGTCGGATGAGGCCGTCATGGGCTTCGGGGAGGAGGTCGGCGACCACTTGACGCAGCCAACCTTGGAGCCGGAGGTCATGTTCTTCGGTCAGCACGTCTTGGCCTTCCCACCGAAGGGTCAACAGACTGTCTTTGTCTCGCTGACCCTTGCGTCCCGCGCGGATGGTGGAGCGAATTCCGTCCGCGGTCGGGTGGTGGGCGCGGAGCATCGCGGCATACAACAGCAGTTGCAGGGCTTTGCCATGCTGGCCATCGCGCAGTTTGGTCTCCCAGTCTTCTCCGAGGGCCAATTCCTTGCCCTCGACCTTGCCCGTTTTGTAGTCGAGCACCTGCCAGGTCACCTCGCCACCCCGTTCGCGGCGTTCCACCCGGTCGGCCACCCCACGGAAAGCGATGGTCCGTCCATCTTCCATGGTGAAGGTGCGGCGCAACTTGTCTTCCATCCCGACCAGATGGACGGTTTCGTCGCGTGGCCAACCGCGGAGTTCATCCCGCACCCACCGTCCAATCATGGCTGCGGCCATGCGGAGCACGAGGACATTTTCGCCAGCGTGCGGGTTGGCCCCCGGCTTGGTGAGGGCCAATGCTTCCGCTAGCCGTGGTTTGATTTCCTTGGCCAGGTGCTGGAGGTCGCTCCGCTCCAGATTGCGGCCAATGGCTCCCTCAAGCCCCAATTCCACGGCCTTGTGGATGACGGTGCCGATGGTGCTTGCTTCGAGGTGTTCTTCGACGGTGTCGGCTTCTCCGAGGCCCAACACATAGCGGTAGTGGAACTGGCGGTTGCAGCGAATGGCCTGGTTCAACGCCGATGGACTGATGCCATTGAGGAGAAGGTGGTCGAGGGCCTGACGACTGGTGTCGGACCATTGGAGGTCGGGTACGGGCGGCGCAGCATCCGGTAGAGGGGTGGACCAACGTTGGCGCTTCACATCCACGCCGGGCAGGGATTCCTGTGCCCAACGGGTGAGTTGGGCAATGTGCCGGCTGGGTTCCGTGGCCCCATCGCCCAGGTCGGCCCCGACGTGGACGAGGTGCACCTTCCGGGCCCGGTGGAGCAGGCGGTGCAGGTACGCTGCGAAGATGCCGTCCCGCTCGGGCCGTCCCGGAAGTCCATTGGCCCGTTGAAGGTCCAGCGGCATGAATGTGGGCGGGGGGCTCCCGTCCGGCAGGATGCCCTCGTTGACGTCGAGGATGAAGACCTCATCAAAGTCGAGCCCCCGGCTTTCGAGCAAGCCCATGACTTGTAATCCCTTGAACGGCTCTCCGGCGATGTCGACGCTTTGTTGACCCATCCACCGTTGCAGTTGGGCGCGCGCATCGGACAGTTCAGGCTCGCGTCCGAGGCGGTCAACACACCGCAAGTGAAGGGCTACCAGATCTCGGAACCCGGACCAGGCGGAAGCCAGCCAAGGGTCCTTGAGGTCGTCGAAAGGCCGGTCCGTCCATTCCGCTAGGGCTGCAAGCACCGCGGCGGTGCCGTCTCCGCGGGTCTGTCGGGCGGCTTCTTGTCCAGCCCACCATGGGGCCAGAATGGCTTCGACTTCGGGGAAGTCGGCCAAATCGCATCGCTTCATTCGGATGAGGCTACGTTCGGCACAGTGACGGGTGAAGTGACCGATGCGCTTTGCGGCTTCCGGCTGAAGCTTTCGGCTGAAGGGGTGGGCCAACAAAGCCCGAACGCGGCTGTGGTGGAGCCGTCCCCGGTCGTGTTGGAGGCCGAATACAATGGAGAGGAAGCTCCGTAGGGGCGTCCGGTCCAGGGGCACTCCCATCGTCAGGTTGAGGTGCGCGATGCTTGGGGGCATGGCCGTCATGACGGTGGGCGCGAGGTCAGCCGAAGGCAGGATGATGCCGATGCGGTCGGTTTCGTCAGGGGCTGTCTTCTGCAGGCATTCTCGGATGTATTGGGCTTGGAGCGTGCGGGAACTGCACGTCACCATGTTCCATTGCCGGGTGGGCTCCGGGCCGGCGAGGGTGGCATCTTCCATCGGGTGAGGCAGTTCTTGCCACTGCGCTGTGGGCACCATTTCGCGGATGAACCGCCCGGCTTCCATGTCGTTGCGGACGTAGGTGGGGTCGGTGTCCCAGATCCACTCGGCCTTGCCGGCGCGAACCAATTTTTCGACGGTGCGGCGCTCGGCCGGCGTCATGGCATTGGCCCCCGCCATCCAGAGGGTGCCGGTCACTTGACTCAGCCAGCCTTCCTCCTCTTCCATGCGGCGCATGAGTCCCGCCATCGTGCTGCTGCCCATCGATCGCAAATGGGCGTGAAAGGCTTCATAGAGGGGAAGCAGGGCGTTCCACTGGGCGAGGAACCGAAGTTGGCCGGGTTTGAGTTCCTCTCCTTCTCCGAAGCTCCAGGCCTCGATGTCCTTAATGTTGCGCAGGTCCCGAAACACTTGGCGCGCCTCGAGGAGGTGGTGGTCGATGTTGTTGAAGTCGCCCAATGCGGCGAGTCCCCATGGCTGGAACCGCTCGAAGGAATCCCATTCTGGCAGGGTCAGGTCTGTGCGCATGGATTCGGCGACCTGCTGGAGTTCCACGAGGAGCTCCAATTTGTTGGGGGTAGAAACGCGTTGCACTTCAGCGGACCACTCCCCCAACGTTGTGAAGCGGGGAAGCCAAGTGCCCGGGGGAACCGTGCCGGCCAGCGCATCGGCCAGTTTGCGAGCCGCACGGCGTCCAGGCAGCAGCACGGTGATGTCCGACCATTGTTCGGTCGGCAGGTCGTGCAATCGGGCCATGATGCGGCCTAGGAAATCCCCGGAGTGGATCATGGGCGCAGTCCTTTTTTCAAGAACCGAAGGAATTCCTTGCCCCGTCCTGGGGTGGTGAATACGGCTTTGACCTCTCCCCACAGGGATTCTTCGCCAGCGGGTTCGGCGGCATCGGATTCTGGGGTGTTCGCCGCTGCATTGGCGGATTCGGTCGGCTTGGCTGCCGCATCGGCCGGATCCACTCCTGCTTCCTTCAGGATGCCCATCAGGGTGTCGGCGCGCTTGAACCGCTCTTGGGCGNCCTTCCGCATGCCGTATTGCTCTTCGAGCANGCCGAGGTTGTTGAGGGTGATGGCATCCTCGGGGTCGATTTCCAACGCCTTTCGGTAGTCAGCGATGGCCCCGTCCACGTCCTTGAGTGCCGCCCGGATCCACGCACGTGAGGAATAGCGGTAGGGGTTGTCCGGCTCCAGGGCCACGGCTTCATCGAGCTGGTCTAGGGCTTCTTTCTTGCGCCCAAGTTGGAAGACGCAAACCGCCCTGTCGTGCAACAGGTTGCCGTCGCGCATACCCCCTTCGAGAAGGGCGTCAAAAGCGGCCAAGGCAGGGGCCCAATCTCCGGCCTGGTAGTAGGCTTCAGCGGTGTGGCGGAGGTCAGTCGGATTCATGGCTTGGCGTTCAGGAGGGTGTCCACGGCGGCAATCATGGCTTCGAATTCCGCTTCATCGAACAACCGGGTCAGGAAGGCGATGTTTCCTTTCCGATCGACGACTACGTTGCGGGTCACCCCGGCCTTGGGAACGGTGATGTTGGCGAACAGGGTGCCGCCCGGATCGAGGCAGACCGGATAGGTCACTCCGGTGGCCTCCACGAGTCCTTGCACCTTCTTGGCCGGTTCATCGAGGTCCACGCCCAGCAGTTGGAGTCCGTCCCCTTGGAACCGTTGCCATACACGCTCCTCCAAATGGGGCATTTCCTTGCGGCAGACGCTGCACCACGATGCGGTGAACTGCAGGATGTAGACCGCGCCTTTGAGCTCCACGTTGGACCATGTGCGGCCTTCGAGGTCAGTCAATTCAAATGATGGAACTGGATCGCCCACCTGGACTCGGTAGCCGCGGTCTTCCTGTTGGCCGTGTGTCCCGCAAGAGATGAGCAGCAGGGACATGAGTAGGGCCAGCAGGGCTGGCCGGGAACAGAGCAGACGCATGAAGTGAAGTTCCGAAAAACCGGTCGCGTGTGTCGGTTAATTTTCGCCCATGTCCACAGTCTTCCAACCCCGGTGGTTCAGCATGCCGGATGGCAGCGCGCTCTACGCACTGGAAGCGCCGGACCGTCTGGTGGAGCATCAGCGGATCGGCAGCCGTCACGCCGTCCATGAACTCGTGGCGACCACCCATCCGGACCGGTTGCGCATCGCGGATTTGATCGAGGGGGCCACCGCGGGACACTTGTTGGAACTGGATGCCGATGAATATGAGCGGCGTCGCGTGGACATGGCGTCGACCCCGCGCATCGGATGAAGGGTTCTCGGGCGTTCCTTTGGTGACATGGCTGTCCAACGCGAAGCAGATCTCGCCCCCCTGACCACCTTCGGCCTGCCCGCCCGCGCGGAGCGGTTGGCGGCCTGTACTTCCGTGGAGGACATCCGCATGGCTTTGACCGCGGCAGGCGAGAAGGGCCTTCCCCTGACCATCCTCGGGGGGGGCAGCAATGTCCTGCTGACCGGTGACGTGCCGGGCATGGTCTTGCACAACCGCATCGCGGGCATGGACCTCGTGCGGGAGGACGGTGATGACGTTTGGGTTCGCGTGGGAGCGGGGGTGTCTTGGCACGGATTCGTGAAGGACAGCTTGGCCAGGGGATGGTACGGATTGGAAAATTTGAGCTTGATTCCCGGCAGTGTTGGGGCGAGTCCGATGCAGAACATTGGGGCCTATGGCATTGAGGTGGAAGCGCGGTTCCATTCGCTCGAAGCCATCGCCACCGACACGGGTGAAGCCCGGACGTTTGGCCACGCCGAATGCGAATTCGGATACCGCGAAAGCGTTTTCAAACGCGCACTCAAGGGAGCTTACGTGATCACCCATGTCACCTATCGGCTCTCGCGAAAGCCCGATTTGCGTCTCGAGTACGGCGCCATCCGAAGTGAGCTCGAGGCCATGGGGATCCAAGACCCTACGCCCCTGGACGTCTCGGCCGCGGTCATCCGCATTCGCCAGAGCAAGCTCCCGGACCCGGCGGAGATTGGCAATGCCGGCAGCTTCTTCAAGAACCCTGTGCTGAATCTGGCAGCCTTTTCCGCGTTGCAGGCTGCATACCCTGATGTGCCCAACTACCCGGCGCCCGGAGGCGTGAAGGTGGCGGCGGGATGGCTGATCGACCGGGGCGGATGGAAAGGCCACACGCGGGGAACCCACGGGGTCCACGACCGTCAGGCGCTGGTCCTCGTCCACCAAGGTGGTGCTACTGGTGCAGAGGTGTTGAAACTCGCACGGGACATCCAAGCGGACGTCCGGGAGAAGTTCGGCGTGGACCTCGAGCTGGAGGTCAACGTGCTCCCGATTTGATCAGAATTCAGCACAAGGCAGCACCCGGTGCGGGCGGCTGCGCAGATGGCTCGGCGTCTTCCACACATAGCTGAGCGTGAGCTCATGGGCACCATCGGTGATGCCCCACCCCAAGGTGGAGACGGTGATGTCGTAACTGTATCCCACCCGGAAATGCTCCTCGGTCAGGCCGAGGATGAGGGAAATCGCATCGTGGTTCGGTGCTCCATCCGGGGCCTGTTTCATGAGGATTTGCCGGTAGGACACTCCATAGGTCAGAAAGGGACTGTCGAAGCTGATGCCGAAATCCATCTGATTAAAGCCGCCCTGGCTGCGGTAGCCTGCTGCGATAAGGAGGTCCTGGTCGGTTCTGCCCGGCCCACCAAAGGTGGGAATCCGGATGCCGCCATGGGTGCTGAACCAGATGGGCACCGGAGCCGTGGTGGCATCGGTCAAGCTTTCAGACGGAGAGTTCAAGTGGCGGCTACTCACGCCCAACCAGAACCGCTTGCCGTAGAGTACACCACCGGCGGCCACGTCAAAGAAGTTGCGAACCAATTGGAAGTTCGCCAATCCCTCGAGCGAGGCGTTGGCGCCCCCTTCGTCCACGCCGCGGTTGATCTGGTCTCCAAACACGAGGTCCTGCCAATTCAGCAGACCTCGGCTGCTCCATCCGAGTTGCAGGCCGGGCCGGAAGGACAGCCTCTCTCCAATGGGCACTTCATAGCTGTATTGAAAGGCAAAGGAGCTCGATCCCAAGGCGCCGGTGCCAGCTTCGTCCGAGGCGAAGATGACGCCGATTCCGCTGTTGATCTTGGGGATGAAGACGTCGTAGGAGGCGCCATAGGAGACGAACCGTCCCGGAATTCCAGGCCATTGGTTGCGGTAGTGAAAGGCCACCCGGTTTTCGAGCGTACCTCCTGCAAAGGCGGGATTCAAGTGGGGTGCTGCGGCGTAGAACTGTGTGAGCTGCGGATCTTGGGCGCGCACCGGATTGGCCAGCATGGTCCCCACCATGGCCAGCACAAACAACAGTCGAGGGCAGAGAGCGGTCATGGATTTCATCGTCGAATGAGCGTGACATCCCCCGCCTGCTCCACGCTGGAGCCGTCGAGGAACACGGCAGCCACACGCCAGACGTAGACGTCTTGCTTGCAGAGGTTGCCTTGGAAATGGCCATTCCACCCAATGGCGGGGTCGGCCGTGTGGAAGATTTGCTCGCCCCATCGGTTGTAGACCGTGAAGCTGTAAGCAATGGGGTTTCCGCGCAGTTGCGGGAAGAACACGTCGTTGTCCCTCAGGTCATCGTCACCAAAGGCCTGGGCGCCGGAACCATCGCCCCCAAAAGTCGGGGTGAAGGCACTGGGAACGCCCACAGTTCCGCCTTCGAATTCAATGATGCAGGCGGTTCGGGCCGTGCTGTCGGTACAGAGCGCATTTTCCACCACGAGGGTCACGATGGGGCTTCCGGCTTCCTCGTAGGTGTGGGTTACGATGGTGCCATTCGGGGAGATTTCTTCTGTGCCATCTCCGAATTTCCAGGTGTAGATGGCATCATCATAGCTGAAGTTCGGGGTGAATTCCACCACATCTCCTACTTCCACGCATTGGCCGGGGAAGATGCTGAAACCCGCATTTACCTGGTCGAGGACCACCACCGTCTGAGTTTCGGAGACGTCGGTGCCACCAGGGCCATAGGCGGTGACGGTGACCTCATAACTGCCAGGGTTGAAGTATCCGAAGAGGACGGGGTCGCTCACGAAATCTCGGATGGTCCGTGTGGTGCCTTGGCCGAAGCTCCAGATCACGCTGTCCACCGTGCTTTCGATGAAGGGAATGAATTGGGCATCGAGCGGAGCGCAGCTGATGGTGTCTCCGATGAAGGAGATGATGGGGGGTGGGGGAACCAACGTCACCTCAGCCGACAGGGAGTCGGTGCATCCGAAATTGTCGAGGTACACGGACACGGTGTGGGTGCCGTAGGCTTCGTCGTCCCAGGCGGCGGCCGTGCTGTCGCCATTGAAGCTGCCGCCACCGGTGATGTTCCACAGCGTAGTGCTGCCAGCCGGACTTTGGTTCAAATCGATGAGGTTGCTCTCGAATGGCGGTTCGAAGAGGATGTCCGGGGTGAGAATGAAACTGGCCGCCGGTTGTCCGAGCACCACGATGTTGCCCGAGATCGAATCGCTGCAACCGCTTTCCGGATGCACCATCGAAAGGGACACCGGAACCACGGCATTCGTTTGTGCGTTCACGTTGACCAGGTTTTCATCGGCCAGGGGAGCGGTCGGTTCAAATCCGATCAGGGTTTGCGTGGCCACGGTCCAGGTCCAGGAGCCTGCCGCGGTGCCGAGGGCGAGGGGGATGCCCGTGGAGAGGTTGTCGAGTTCGATCGGTTCCCCGGCACACAAAGTGTCCGGAAGCGACATGTCGGCTTCGACGATGGCCGGAATCTCAAAGGAGACTGCGTCGGTGTCTTGGCACCCCGAAGAGACTGCGGTCACACTGGCAATGGCAGTGTATCCCGTGCCGAGCGGGTTAGGGTAGGCATGGGAAATGGCATTGGCGGCCGTGATTTCCTGACCGGGTTCAAAGGGGTCTCCGAAATCCCAGATGAGCGAGTCGGCCACTCCGGTGTAAGAGAAACTGGCGATGACGTCACAGCCATTCAAGCCGTCGAGGACGAGCTGTCCGACGGGCTGGGGTTGGACGGAAACCGAATCCACGTGGGAGGCAGTGCACCCGGTGACGGGATTGACAACCTCCAACGTGACGACATAAGTGGTATCGGACCCCGGGAGCCCCGGGCCGTTCGGGTGCGACAACCATGCGGGCGCACTGGGCATGGTGCCCGTCTGCGTGTCTGGCCCGAACGGGGTGCCGATGGTCCATGTGGCCACAGCGCCAGGCGATACGATCAGGCCATTCACTTCAAACGCCACCGGTTCACACCCGCCTTCGGGCAAGCTGAAGTCTGCCACGACTTCCTCTTGCACGAGCACGGTGGTGATGGCTTCGGAAGCGCATCCTTCCACATTGGTGGCACTCAGGGTCAACAAGTGGTTGCCGGGAGACAGGTTCAAGGTGGTGTCCGGACTTCCGTTCCACGGGTAAATGGTTCCCTCGTCCACCTGCAACGTCCAGGACACGGCCCCGTCTTCAGGGGTGTCAGACCGTTGGGGCAGTGCTGGGTCGGGAGCGCACAGGACATCTTCTGCCGTCAACGCAGGCGTTGGGGATGGAAATACCACCACCTGGGCAGAATCGCTTCCCACGCAGCCAAACACACTGGTTCCTTCTCCGATGACTGTGTACGTACCGACATCCGCATACAAGTGGGCCACGGCCCCTGGCGGGTCTGGATTGCCCGGGTCGTTGAAGGTCCAATCCACATTGAGGGCCACCTGATTTGGTGTATCGAAAAGGAACGGAGCACAGCCTTCACCGTCCTCGATGGCCGGCTGGAACGAAGGACGCACCAGCAGGATGGCCTCGTCAGAAGCCGCACAACCATTGGAACGGAAGACCGAAACCGAGACGCTGACGGTGTCGGTGAGCTGATCGGGATTGATGAAGGTGTAATTGAAGCCTTCGAAGTCGCTGGTGATCGTACCATAGTCCTCCGCGGCGGTGGACCAGACGTTGTCCACTTCCCAGAACCACGTGCTGGACGCACCGGTATTGAATCCCAACGCCTCAAAGTTGAAGGGGGTCCCACTGCAGACCTCCCCCCCGTCCGTCTGCACGAAGGGAGCCGGCGCAACGGACACGGTCAGGGATCGGCTGTCAGCACATTGGCCCAACCCTGCTTCCACGGTCACCACATATTCCACGGTGTCATTGCCGTTGTTGGGCGGCCACGTGTGGGTCCCGTCCGAATCCAGGTTGGTGTCACTGCCGTGGCCGAAGTACCAGGTGAGGTTGTTGGTGGGCACGTTGCCTGTGGTGTCCTGAGCTTCAAGCAGCAGGTTGAAGGGACTGCACCCGGCCGTGTCCGAAGTGGTCAGCGCCACACCGGGGCGGGGGAGAATGTCAAACGACTGGGTGGTGCTTTGACTGCATCCTGCCGCTGTGGTGACGGTTAGCGTCGCGGATTGGGAGCCGATGCTGGCGAATTCGATCTCCGCCTCCTCTCCATACAGCACCGTGTCACCGGACAGGTCCCAGGTGTAATCGGTGATGGGCCCTCCCACGGAAGCGTTGGTGGTGGAGGCACTGCCATCGAGGACGGTGGGGGTGCCGATGCAGGCATCCGATACGTCGAATTGTGGCGTGGGAACGGTGGACAGCATCACGCTTTGGTCTTCGGTGTCGGTGCACCCATTGGCGGATGTGACCTCCAGGGAGAAGGTGAACTGCCCCGGCCCGTTGAGGTCTACGGGGTCGGGGTCTGGGTCGCTGCTGAAAGACCCCAGGCCTGTGAGGCTCCACTGGTAATCGACGGCACCGGTGGAGGCGTCATTCGGGGCCACGCTCAGCGAGGTCGCACAGGTGTCCGCAGGCAGGCTGAAATCCGCGACGGGGGGCGTCAGGACGGTGACGGGAACCACGGCGACATCCACACACGTGGGTGCCAAGGTGGGGAACAACTGAACGGCCGCATCGTAAGTGCCCGCATCGTCAAAGACATGGCCGGGCTGGGCCGGGATGCCCGTGATGGGGATGATGCCCCCGACCACGGGAATGGTGATGGAGTAGGGGCCATCGCCATAGGTGAAGTTGAAGCTGAGATCGTTGGCGCTCAAAGGGGGGTCCGCGCTCCAGGACACCGCGTCGAACTGGAAGGGCTCTCCAGGGCAAAGGGTGGTGACCATTGCCGAAGCCTCCACGCTGGGTGGTGGGGTCACCTTGATTTGCGTGCTGACGGTGTCAATGCCGCAGTGGTTTTGCGTGAACAAGGTCACGGTGTAGATGCCGGGACCAGGGAAGGAGAGCAGGTGCACCTGATCGCTGGAACAGTCTGAATTCCAGTCGATCCATTGTGTGGGGTCCGGTCCGGGCCCGATGTAGGTGGCGGCGCCGAAGTCCCACTTTTCGCTGCGGATGGTTCCGTTGCCGGTGGGGTTGTTGCCTTCGGAGGCACCGCAGCAGTTGGGGCACGCCGTGTTGCCCACGAGCGTCTGGTCATCCGGCCAGCAGATGACTGGATCCTGCACGTCAATTTCGGCCTCGTCCACGTCCCATGTGAGGAATGCGTTGCTGAGCAAGGCTTGCTTGTACCCCGTACCCACAATGGTGCCACCTGGTACGAATGGGGTGCTCGCCCCACGGACCGAACAAAAATTCGAATAGGTCAGCGTCAGGGTGTGGTCGCAGTCTCCCGTGGCACAATTCTGGGCGTCGTAGACGTGGGACATGCCGAGGATGCGGATGATTTCGTCTCCGGTGCTTGAGGAGAAGCGCAGTGTGTCGTACGCAGGGTCATTCAGGACGTCTTGCATGGAGAAGGCGTCAGGAGCGGACCCATCTCCCCAGTCGAGGGAGAAATCCCACGTGCTGCTGAAGGCCAGGTTGACGTCGATTTTCGGGAATCCCTCAAAGGGGGCGCAGCTCGCGTTGTTGTCTCCGTAGACCAGAACGGCGCCTGGGTTTTCCGGTTCATAGACCAGCACGCCTTGCACCCCTCCGGGACAGGCCGTGGTGGTGACCGTGATGGTGTAAGTCCGCCATTCGTCCGGTGCATAAGTGTGCGGGATGGGGTCAGAACCGTTCCACCCGCCGATCACATCGCTGTTGCCATCTCCCCAATCCACCACAACGCCGGTGTGGCTGGCGGGAAGGGCGGTCAATTCAAAATTGAACGGGGCAGGGTCGGCGGTGACGCTGCCCACACACCGGAACCAATGCGGCGTGAAGGCCGTTTCGGGGAGCCCCGGGATGGACTCGGTCCCAAGGAAGACCGGGCACTGGCTCCAGGACGCGAAGGTCCCTGCGCACATCAAGGTGAGCAGGCCCATGGCGCGGATGTGGAGAAGCCGGGTCATGAATTGCTCTACGGACCCTCTGCCAAGAGGGTTTCGACACGTTAAGGGCATTGATGAAAATTACCGGCCACCCGCACGGGCAGGGCGGAGGTCACATAGAATTGTTCACCTCGGAATGGTCACATCGCCAACATAGCGAAGGGGGGTCAGCCCGCAATGTTCCACAGGTACAGCACCGTCAATGCGGCGAGGAACAGCAGGCCGAGCCAGGCCGTGATTTGCAGCGCCCACCCCGGCCGGGATTCCTTGGGAAAGGCCTTGCGGGTCACCAGGATGAGCATGGCCACCGCAGCCGGCGGTCCCACGCAGAAACTGAGGATGTTTCCGAAGTCCAGCAGGGTCCGGATGTCCTCCGGANAGNCGATGATGAGCAGCAGGNCACCGAGCGAAATGNGCACGATACTGATGTGCTCGTGGGCAGTGTTGGCTTCGGTGTCGCGCAAGGCGGCGATGCCGTGACTGAAGTTGCGGCTGAACCCGTCGAGGCAAGCGATGCAGGTGCCGAGCATGGCGGCAAAGGCGGCGGATCCGACAAAGGGCCGGCTCCATTCGCCCAGGACCTCGGTGTACAGCGAGATGATGCCCGCGGCAAAAGCAGCGGTTCCAGACGGCAGGGCCATGTCGTGGGTCCGAAGCAACAGGGCTCCGAGCAGTAGGAAGCACACGCCGAGAATCAAGCAGAAGGCATAGCCCAAGGCGAATTCGCGTATGGCCTGTTTCAAGGGCGGCACGTACCCGGTT
The DNA here is from genome assembly GCA_002683735.1 of Flavobacteriales bacterium. The sequence goes on along the minus strand of NYTZ01000064.1, from coordinate 6,335 downwards.
TGCTTATATCGCTCCAACGTCCAAATGCTGATCCACGGACTGAGGTCCACGGCGGAGGGCATCCAGCCGAGGAGGGCGATGAGGAAGGTGAATTCTACGCCGCGCCAGGGATTGAAATCGGCCGGGGCAGNTGGAACGGCGCTGAGTGGGGTGTGCATCAGGGCGCCGATGGTGGCCCCGAGGGTGCCGATGAGCAGCACGATGCTGATCGCCTTGATGACTTTGTCTAGGGCGGCGTAGCGGCCGAGCATCAGGACGGCGGCGCACAAAGTGAAGGTCAGCACGGCCACATGTGGGGTGGCGTTGAAGCCGAGGGCGGCCGTGGCCCCGAAAAGGAAGTCGAGGAAGGCAGCGGTCACGATGCCNACACCGCCCATGACGAAGGCGCAGGTGAGTGCGTTGAGGATGAGGTAGGCCCAGGACGCCCACCGTCCGAAAGTGCGGTATCCGGCGATCAGCGATGTGCCGGTGACATTGGCGTACCGTGTGCTGAATTCATAGAACGGATACTTTGCGATGTGGGCAGCGATGATGGCCCACAAGAGTGCNTACCCGTAGTTGGCCCCGGCCCGGGTCGCTTGGACGAGGTGACTGGTGCCGATGGCGGTGGAAGCGAAGACGATGCCGGGCCCGAGGGTGAGCAGCAGGCGGCGGAGGTTCATGNATCAGTGCGGGTCAGCGAACGCCGGGTTGGTCACGAACGCGGAATCAGTCAAGGTATGCAGGAATGCAAGAAGGGCTTCCTTCTGAGGGGCCTGCAGCATGAGCCCGCCCGAGCTGTATTTCATGAAGGGGTCGATGGTGGAGGAGGGCACACCACCGGAGTTGTAATGGTCGATGACATCGTCNAGGGTTTGCATGCGGCCGTCGTGCATNTAGGGGGCGGAGAGGGCCACGTTGCGCAGGGTGGGGGTGCGGAACCGGCCGCTGTCGAGGGCCTGGCCCGTGACGCCGGTGAGCCCCGGATCGGCGGAGAATTGGGCGTCTAGTCCGTTGTTGTGGAAGAGGTAATCGGTGAATTGCAATCCCGCTTCGCCATGGCAGTGGAAACAGTCGGCACCGAATTGCCCGCCCGGCACGACTTCCGGGTCGCCTCCTTCGCGGTTGAAGATTTCGTAGCCCTGGAACTCGAGGTCGGTGAGCTGGGCCTGCCCCCGGCGCCAGCGGTCGAATTTGCTGTCGGCGGACACCATGGTCCGGAGGAACTGCGCCACGGCCTTGGACACGCCTTCTGCAGTGATGTCGGGTGAGGCGAACGCGGCGATGAANCGCTTCACATAGGCCGTGTCTGACGCGAGGCGCGCTGTTGCCTCGGGCCACGGGAGATTCATCTCGTCAGGGTGTGGAATGGGTTCGAGAACCTGTTCTTCGAGGGTGGCGGCCCGCCCATCCCAGAAGAAGCGCGTGGCCCAACCCATGTTCACGAGCGCCATGGCGTTTCGGGTGCCCTGGGCGCCGGTGATGCCGGTGGAGACGGCTGTGGGCTCGGCAAAAGAGAATGCGGGCATGTGGCATGTGCCACAGCTCATGGTGCTGTCCGCACTCAAGGCTTTTTCCCAGAAGAGCAGGCGCCCCAATTCCACCCCCTCCACCGTGGTCGGGTTGTCCGGTGGAATGTCCATCGGCGGGAAGAAGGGCGGGATGTCAATGTCCAGCGGCGTGGCCCCNGGGGGGGNCGTGGAGACCACCGGGTCTGGTCGGCAGGCGCCAACGAGCACCACCACAAACAGCAGGAATCCTGTTGTAATGGGGGTCAAAAGTCGGAGCGGCACACGCATCTTCTCAAAGATGAGGCGGATTCCTCAAGGGGTCCGAGTAAGGGTCACGGTGTTGCGCTGGCCTTGCACGTATCGGGCGGCGAGGGCCGGATTGTCCCCGGTGTGCGTGACGTTGTCGATGGCCACGTCTATGGGGTCGTCCCCTCCTGACAGAAAGTCGAGGATGTCCCCCGCGAGGGAGAACCCATGGCGGCTGCAGGGGTTGACCACCCAAGGGTCATCGAGCCGAACCTCGATGAGGTTGGCGTCGCCTCCGATGTGGTAGGCGTACGGGTGAGTGAAATCGTTGCCCCCGGTGGTGTCCGCCTTGCCGTCGAATTTGCTGAAGATGTACCCCGTGTTCCAACTCCAGAACAGACCGGCACTGCCAGAGACGCCGAGCGGGTGGTCGTTGGGCCAGATGGTGGGGTCGGTGTCGGTGTTGAATTCCGCAGGCACGCCAAGGTGGACGCGAAAGCCCTCGTATACGCCTGGGCGGACATCGTAGGTCCAATTGTTGGGATTGCCCGCATCCCACCGCTCAGCATCGGACAGGCGAACGGCGCCGGTGTCGGTGAGCAGTTCGATGCCCCCGAGGTAGAGGGCAAAGGTTTCGAGGCGAAGGCGATCTCCATTGGCATCGAGTGCGGTGCGCCCCACCAGCACGCTGTCACCGCCAAGGGTGAAGTCGGCAGAGAGCGTGAGGGTGCCCGGGGCGTCATCCGGTGTGCACCCTTGCAGGGCGACGGCAACGGCGGACAGACCGACAATGGAAAGGAAGAGGGAGCGAAGCGCCATGAAGCAAAAGTCTGTATGGAAGAAACGTTCCAAGGTCAACGGAGTTGCAAGGAATTCAAAATGAGGGCATGAACGGACTTGGGACCCGGCCTCGAAGCGCCGAACTTGACCCCATGCAGCAGGGAATGAAAGGAAAGGTGCCAACCGGGTTCCGTGTGCGCCGGGCGTCGGCGGGAAGCGGCAAGACCTTCAAGTTGGTCGAGGCCTACCTCGCCTGCTGTCTTGGCTCCGCGGAGCCCCTTCCTTTCCGCCGAATCCTCGCCTTGACCTTCACCAACAAGGCCGCCCAGGAGATGAAGGACCGGGTGGTCGAGGAACTGGAGGTGCTCGCCGAAGACGCTGCCGCCAGCGTCCACGCCGCCGGACTAAAGGAAGAGACCGGTCTGGACATTGAAGAGCTCGGCCGCCGCGCTCGGGCAATGCGCACGGCGCTGAACCGGCACTTTGGAGAACTGTCCATCATGACCCTCGACAAGTTCGTCGGGGGCCTGGTCCGGGGCTTTGCCACCGACCTCCAACTCGAGCACGATTTCAGCATTGAGCTCGATTCGGGGCGCCTGTTGGAGGCCGCCGTGGATCGGGTGCTAGAGCAAATGGGTCAGGACCAGCACTTGACTGAATTGCTCGGTCGGTTCGTGGAGGATGCCGTCGAAGACGATCGGGATGCCAAGGTGCGGCGCCAGTTGCTGGACATCGGCCGCTCGGTCGACCAGGAACAGATGCTCCCGCTGCTCGAGCAGCTGGAGGGCTGGACCCCCGAACGGTTCCTTGACATCCAGAATCGGATGCGGGCAGAAGTATCGGAGCGCCGCAGGGCCCTGATTGCGGCGGCCACGGCATTGTCCCAGGAATTGGCTCAGGCCGGGGTGCACGATGAATTCACCCGCAAATGGGTGCCTGAGAAGTGGTTGCCGCGTCTGGCGGCAGGCCGCGTGGATGCCCCGTCCAAAACCCTGACCACCGGTGTGGAGGAAGGCCAATGGGCAAAAAAAAACGATGCGTCGGGCGCGGCGGCGATTGCGCCATTCCAGAGCCGCCTCGAGGCGCTGGCTGAGATGGAGGCTGCGATGGGCCCGACGGCATCCGGCCGGCTGTACCGCACGCAGGTCATGTTGTCGCGTTGGTTGCCCTTGGTGGGTACGCTAACCGCGTTGCGGGATGCACACCAGGACGTTCAGCGCGACGACAACGTTCGCACGCTCGGGGCCTTGAACCGCATGATCGCGCAGGTGGTGGCGGACAGCCCGGCGCCCTACATATTCGAGCGCACTGGGGAACGGTATGCCCACATCTTCATCGATGAGTTCCAGGACACGTCGGTGATGCAGTGGCGCAACCTTGCGGTGGCGGTGGGAGAGACCCTGTCCCACGGCAAGCTGTCCTTGGTGGTGGGCGATGCGAAACAGGCGATTTACCGCTGGCGCAATGGTGACCACCGTCAGTTGATGGCCCTCCCCGGATTTGCCAAGGAAGCGGGCGAAACGCTTCCGGAGGCCCTCGTCGATGCGGCGGGCCGCATGAACGACGAGAAGGACATTCAACCCATCGAGGAGAATTGGAGGAGTGCACCCCAAGTGGTGGACTTCAACAACCGCTTGTACCCCGCCCTCGCAGAGGGCTTGGGAGAAGAGGTGGCCGAAGTCTACGCTGACGTGGCCCAGACGCCGCGCAAGTCTTTCCCTGGAGGTGTGGAAGTGGAGGTGGTGGAGGCCGACCGCGCTGAAGCGCGCTTCGGCTTGGTGTGTGTCTGGATGGAGCAGCGGATCCGGGCGGCGCTGGAGGATGGTTTTGCCGCTGGAGACATCGCCTTGCTCGTGCGGACCAACAAAGAGGCCAAGCGGCTGGCGGAATACCTCTTGACCTGCGATCCCAAGATCATCCCCTTCACCGATGAGAGTTTGGCGCTGGGTCGGCACCCCGCCGCTTTGGCCGTGATTCACTTGCTCGAAGCCATGGAGGAGCCGGAGGAACCTGCGCCGGTGTTGAAGTTTCTCCAAGCATGGGGGTCCATCCAGGTGGAGCAGGGCCATGCTTGGAACGAGGCCGCGTGGATCGAGCAGTTCCACGAAGTCCATGTCTATGACCGCAAAGACGGCAGCCAGACGCAGGGTCGCTACGGCTCCCTTCGCGGTGCGGATTTGCTGAAGGCGCTGGTACCGGGGTTCGATGGGGCCGCATGGTCGGCCTTGCCGCTTTCTGAAGCGATTGGACGAATCCTTCGCAGCTTGGAACTCGACGTGCACTACCCCGCACATGCCGAGTCCCTGATGGAACTCACCCAAGACCGTATGGCCATCGAATTCGGTCGGAGCGGATTCCTAGCGTACTGGCATCGCAAAGGCGCACAACAGAGCATCCGGGTGTTGCCCGGGCCCAATTCCGTGCGCATTCTGACTGTTCACAAGAGCAAGGGATTGCAATACCCCGTGGTGATCACCCGGTTTGATGACCAGCGCATCCACAAGTACGACACCTTGATTTCGGCCCGCTTCTCTCACGAAGACCGCGCGTCCTTTGACGTACCGGGTCTGGTCGCGCCGTTGTCGGTGTTCAAGGAAACGGCCGTGCACGACGCTTTTGAGCTGGAGCAGACCCGCCAGCGATTCGATGCGCTCAATGTGGCTTACGTCTGCACCACCCGGGCAGAGGTTCGTCTGCACATCATCATCGATGTCCAGAAGGCCGAGTGGTCGGGTGAGGAGGTGCCCGGAACGGTGGGCCGATTCATGGCGCGGGGCATCGAAGCCGCTGTCGGCTGTGACCTGGTTTCTGGTCCCTGGCGATCCGATGGATTTGAGGCTTCAGCGCCGCTGGAGCAGAAGCCCGAGGAGGCGGATGTGAAGGTCAAGGAAATAGATGGTTTCCGGTTCAATGGCATTCCCGACGGGGTCATCGCAGGCCGCCGGCGGGATTTGGACCGGCCGGCACTGGGCCGGTTGTCCAAGGCGGCTTTCGGCACGGCGGTGCACGCCCAGTTGGCCCGCATTGCTTCGGTTGAGGATGCGGGGCGGGTGTTGAACCAACCTTGGCCTTGGTCGCGCTACAGCCGCGAGGATTGGGGCCGCATCACCGCGGCTGTCCAAGAGGTACTCGTCCATCCCGTCATGTCCCATTGGTTCGACGGGTCCGGCACGGTCCACAACGAGCGCGAACTCGTGAGCCTCGAACGCGAAGTCGTGCGGCCCGACCGGGTGGTCTTGTACGACGACCGGGTGGACGTCATCGATTTCAAGACCGCTGTGAATCCCTCTATCGATCAGCAGGAGAAGGATGCCCGGCAGGTGCGGGGGTACATGCAGGCCATCGCCCAGCGCGATGGACGAGCGGTAAGGGGATTCCTGTTTTACAGTGCCGAAGGCCGCTGCGAGGAGGTCCACCTCCTGTGATGGCGTTCAGATTTCGTGTTGGCCCGGCACGTCGTGTCCCCCATCGAGGAGGTACTTGTCACGCTTGAACAAGGCGACATCGTTGGACACCATTTCGGCGCACAGTTGCTCAAGGGAGTGGGTTGGCGTCCAACCGAGGACTTCCTTTGCCTTGGAGGCATCTCCGACGAGCAAGTCGACCTCGGTGGGCCGGAAATAACGGGGGTCCACCGCCACCAGGACAGCGCCTGTCTTGCGGTCGACGCCGAGCTCTTCCGCGCCTTTCCCTTGCCATTCGAGGTCGATGCCGACCTCCTTGAACGCCATTTCGACAAACGTGCGGATGGCCACAGTCCGTCCGGTGGCCAGGACGTAGTCGTCTGCATGGTCCTGTTGCAGCATGCGCCACATGCCT
>NYTZ01000063.1 GCA_002683735.1 Flavobacteriales bacterium | reverse complement strand
GCCGACTCGGCCTCGGTGAAGTCGAGATGGGGGTCAACTATGCCGTGGTCATCACGTCCAACGCGGGGCTGTGGGCTTATGATATCGGCGATACGGTTCGCTTCGTGTCACTGGCGCCGGCCCGGGTGTTGGTGACGGGGCGCATCAAGCATTTCACAAGCGCCTTCGGCGAGCACGTCATCGCAGAGGAGGTGGAATGCGCCATGGCCAAGGCTGTGGAAGCCGCGGGGGGGCAAGTCGTGGAATTCCATGTGGCCCCTGAGGTCAACCCCGATGCGGGTTTGCCCTACCACGAATGGCTGGTGGAGTTCGCGGAACTGCCTGTCAACCCGGAGGCGTTCGCCACGGCACTCGACGCCGAACTGCAGGAGCGCAATCCCTATTACCGCGATCTGATTGCCGGATCGGTATTGCGACCTGCCGTCCTGACACCTTTGCCGCCTGGGGCGTTTCACGATGCCATGTCGCGGCGGGGCAAGCTCGGCGGCCAAAACAAAGTGCCTCGGCTGGCCAACGATCGGACCATGGCCAAACAATTGCTTCCCCATGACTGAACGCACTTACATCGTCGGCGTGGTCGGCGGCAGCGCCTCTGGCAAAGGCACTGTAGTGGACCGCCTGTTGGCCCACTACGGAGACCGGGCTGCTGTCCTGCGCATGGACGATTATTACCGGCCGATCGGGGAGGTGCCCCGCGATGGCGATGGTGAACCGAATTTCGATGTGCCCGGGGCCCTGGCTTTGGACCGATTGGCGGCTGACCTCGACCGGCTCCGGTCGGGCGAAGACCTCCACATCCAGAGTTACACCTTCAATCAACCGGGCGTGGTGCCGCAGCCACTACACATCCCGGCGCGGCCCGTGGTCTTCCTTGATGGCCTCTTCATGTTGTACGATGACGGGGTACGCGGGTGCCTGGACCTGTCGGTGCTGGTCCATGCTTCCCCGGAGCGTCGGCTGGAGCGGCGCATGGCCCGCGATCAGGCCGAGCGTAGCCTGACGCCCGACATCATCCAGTACCAGTGGGACCGGCATGTCCGCCCCGGCGACCTCACCTACCTCGAGCCCGTGCAACACCTCGCGGACGTGGTGGTGGATAACGACCGCAACGTGCCCATTGATTTGCAACCTGCCTTGACCGGCATTGACGCCCTCTTCCAGACGCCATGAAATTCTTCACCCTTCCCACCTGCAAGACCTGCCAACGCATCGACGCCGACCTCCAGCCCGCTGCTTGCGGGGCGGAAATCCGCGATATCAAGGCCTCCGGCGTGAAGGCCGAAGAAGTGGACGCCATGAAGGCCCACGCCGGCAGTTACGAGGCCCTCTTCAGCCGCCGTGCCATGAAGTTCCGCTCCATGGGGCTGGCGGACATGGACCTCGGCGAACAAGATTACCGTCGCCTCATCATCGAAGAGTATACCTTCCTCAAGCGCCCGGTCCTGTTGACCGATGACGGCGTGTTTGCCGGTTCCGCCAAGGCGTCTGTCGAAGGTGCGCGTGCTGCATTGAAGGGATGAGCCTGCGCATCGGATTTGTCCTGACCTCGCCGTGAAGCGCCTGCTCGCCCACATTGCACTGTCCGTGGTGGCCCTGACCTATGGGGGCAACTACCTCGTGGCCAAGGGCCTCATGCCGGACCTCGTGGGCCCGAGCGGGTTCATCGTGCTGCGCGTGACTGGGGCACTGGTGTTGTTTGGACTGTTGCTGCTGGCGCGGCCGGAAAAGGTCGAGCGCAAGGACTTGCCGCGCATGGCCTTTTGCGGCCTGACCGGGGTCGGCATCAACATGCTGCTCTTCTTCAACGGTCTCAACGCCACCAGTCCGGTCAATGCCAGTTTAATCATGACGGTCAACCCCATCCTGGTGCTGCTGGCCAGTGCCGTGATGCTGGGCCAACCCATCGTCCGGCGCCGACTTGTTGGGGTGATACTCGGGGGCATCGGCGCGGCGGCCATCCTCATCTGGAGCGGATCCAGCACCAAGGTGCACGCCACCTGGCAGGGGGATCTGATGATCCTCATCAACGCCACGAGTTACGCGTTCTACCTCGTCGGGGTCAAGCCGTTGATGGCCAAGTACCAGCCGCTGACGGTGGTGACATGGGTGTTCCTGTTCGGTTGGCTCTTCACAACGCCTATCGGCTGGAACCAGGCCGCCGCCATCGACTGGTCGGCCTTCGACACTCGGGCATGGGCCGGTGTGGCCTACGTTGTGCTGGCCACCACGTTCCTGGTCTATCTGCTGAACATTTTCGCCCTTCAGCACGTCCAACCCACGGTGGTCAGCGTCTACATCTACCTTCAACCGTTGCTGGCCACCCTGCTCAGCATGGCGCAAGCCCACTTTGGGGGAACCGATTACATGGTGGACACCGGTTGGCCGTTGTTGGCCTTCGGTGCGCTCATTTTCGCCGGGGTGTATCTCGTGGGCAAGCCGGTCAAGGCAAAGCCCGCAGAGGCTTAATTTGAGGCCATGCCCATTGATAAGCCCTTCAACCTCACCGCTTGGATCGAGGAGCACCGCGACCTGCTCAAGCCGCCGGTTGGCAACAAGAACCTTTATGTCGAGAGCGGCGATTACATCGTCATGATTGTGGCCGGTCCCAACGCGAGAAAGGACTACCACTACAATGAGACGGAGGAGCTGTTCTACCAACTGGAGGGCTGCATTACCGTGCGCATCCAGGAGGACGGCAAGGCGGTCGACATGAAGCTGGGCCCCGGCGACATGTACCTGCACCCGGCCAAGGTGCCGCACAGCCCCATGCGGGAAGCGGGGTCGCTTGGCCTTGTGATCGAGCGCAAGCGCGCCGGAAGCGGCATGAAAGATGGCCTGCTCTGGCACTGCGACGACTGCAACAACAAGTTGCATGACACCTATTTCGAGCTCAACGACATCGAGAAGGACTTTCTGCCCCGTTTTCGGGAATTCTATGGCAGTGAGGAACTCCGGACCTGTGATGTCTGCGGCACGGTGATGCCCGCCGACCCCCGTTTTGTCGACGCCGATTGAAGGCAACCATTTCCAACCTTTTCCGGTTTTCCCAGTGCTTCTTCACGATTCTATGCGATTCCCCTTCCTTTTTTGCCTGCTGGGCTTGGCAGCCTGTGTTTGTGCCCAGCCCCTGTTGGTCAACGGGGATGTCTGCCTCGATGTCGAGGTGGTGGCCATCCACAATGACGGCCCGCTCGAGGGCATGACGACCTACCGTCTTTACGCCACATTGCCCGGCCCCGAGGATGTGGTGACGACCGTGTTTGGCGACATGGATCACCCTACCGCGCTCGTGACCACGACCGAATGGTACCAAGATCCCAACGGAGGGCAGTTCCCCTGCGCCAACAATCCGCTGTTGTTCGACCTCTTCCCGGAGCTTGCCTTTGACAGCTGGCTCACCTTGGGCATCGATGGTCCGCCCGTCGCCGAAGACGGGGAGGAATGCCCCCAGGTGGTCATGAGTACCGGCAGCCCGTTTGTCACGGAATTCGAGAATGGGCAGAGCTTTGTCATCGACGATCAGATTGGCAGCGCTTGGTTCTGCGTGCCGTCCACGACCAATGGCCTGCCCGATGAGGACGGCCGTGTGCTGCTCGCCCAGTTGACGACCGACGGGGACCTCGAAGGCGTCCTGTACATGCAGGTCCTGCCTGGGGGAGTGGGCACGTTGGCTCAGATCATGGAGCTCCCGCTGTTTGGCGACTGCGATGAAATTGCCCTGGTGGATTGTCCTGAAGCGATTGAAGCCGTGGAATACGGCGGGTGTGAATGGGGTTTTGAGGTGTCCAATTTCCAGGCCGGAGAGACGGCGACGTGGACTTTCGGGGACGACATCGTTTCGGGAGGCCATTACGCCGAGTATGTCTTCGGAGGGGATGGGGTGTATCCGGTCACGGTGAGTTTTTCCTCGGACGTCTGTCCGGAGGGGGTCACGCTAGAAACGACGGTCGAGGTGGACGGATGCAGCGAGCCGAACTGCTCTCTGGAGCTGCTCGTCGACAGCCTAGACAACGACAGCATCCTCATCGTGACGCCGACTGGATTTCCGATGGATGTGGAGCTCATTTACTCCTTGAACGGCGAGGTGTTCCAGGAGGGCGGATGGGCCATGACCCTGCCCTATGGCATTGGAAATGAACCCTGGCAGGTCTGCGTTCAATACGTGAGCGAGAACTGTCCCGATGGCGTCGTGGCCTGCACGGGGTCGGAGGACTACGAATCGGAGTGTCCCGAAGAGATTTGGGTGGGCGGTGCCGAGTGTGAATTCATCTTCAGCATCTGCGACTTCACGGAAGGAGAGCAGGTGTTCTGGGAATTCAGTGACAGCACGACCGCCCAAGGCCATTTCGCGTGGCACACCTTTGAGGAGAATGGGTGGTATGAGGCTTGTGCGACTTACGTGAGCCCTTCGTGTCCGGACACGACTGTTCTGTGCACCTGGGTCGACGTGGGGGATTGCGCTTGTTTGGAAGAGGAGGATGCGGAACTGATGTGGATGCCGGACAGCACCGCGGATTGCTCGGGATGGTTCCTGCTGGAGATGATGCAGCCGGATGGGTACAGCATTTTCTGGGATTATGGGGACGGAGAATCGGGGGTGGGACTGGGCCTGTGGGTTGAACACCAGTATGCGGAATCCGGNCTCTACGAGGCTTGTGCGACTGTGACAAGCCCAGCTTGTCCCGAAGGGGCCACTTGGTGCATTGAAGTGGCGGTTGATGCGTGCCCGGATGTGGAATGTGAATTGGACATCGTGGTTGAATGGACTGATCCGGAAGCGGGATTGGCCCTGCTCATCGCCGATGGTGTGCCGGAGGGCGCGGTGGTCGAATGGTTCACCGAGGACGGAGACTTGATTGCTACGGGTGAAGTGGTCGACCTGGTGGATGTGGGCGGCGAGATTTGTGCGATGTACGAGACCCCTGAATGCCCGGAAGGGGTGGAGGCCTGTGTCGAGCTCGAACCTTGGGAGCCTGCGGAATTTGATTGTGAACTGGGCATCGAGGCCGTCCAAGAAGCCGATGGAAGTTGGACCTTGACTGCGGTGACCGATTCTGTGGAAGGGGACGGCTATGTGTGGCATATGTCCGATGGTTCCATTTTGAATGGGCAGGAGATCAATCATTTTTTCGCGACCGGATCGGAGATCGAGACGGCCTGTGTNACGGCCACGTTCTGGGATTGTGAGGAGATCCTCACCGAGTGCATCGACTTGGAAAATGGCGGGACTGGTTTCTGTGANGCANGTCGAAGTGGAGCTCGATGGAGAGACTCTAGCGGATTTGCTAGTGGGCTTGGAAATGGCGTGGACCCTGTATGGGGACTTTTTCGACCTCGAGGGCGAGATAACCCTCGACCCTGCCGATGGAGAATTGAGTGCGCTCGTGCTGTGCCTTCCTCCAGGGTGCTACGGCATGTCGTTTGACATGCAGGGCTTGCCGGGGCTTGATGGATTGCCAGGCATGACCCTGTCGTTGGCCGTGGGAGAAGAAGAAGAAATCGAGGTGGATTTGGCCATCCTCGAAGGACAGATTGAATTGGAGTTCGGTGTCCAGACGGATTGTGGCTCNAGCGTGATGGAGACGGCATCGCCGCTGCACGGCCTGGCGTTGTTCCCGAACCCTGCCCATTCCTGGATTCAGGTGACATGGACCGGTCCACTGTCTGGAGCGGGATTGGCGTGGACGCTTCGGGATGCGGCTGGACGCCGTGTCGATGCCGGTCGAGCCCGGGCTTCCCGTTGGGAGGTGGACCTCGGAGGTCATGCGCCCGGGGCTTACCTAATTGAGGTCTTCGATGGCGTTCAGCGCCAAGTAGGCCGGGTGATGGTNGCCCGCTGAGCACGGCCTATTTTCGCGGGGAACCGNCTTGTNCGGGGCCGGAATGATCCGCGCTCCTGCAANCGGGNAGATCCTGCGTCCGCATGAACTACAAGCGTCTNAATGACTACACCGGATGGGCNGTGTGGCTGGTGGCCACCATCGTCTATCTCTTGACCATCGAACCCACCGCCAGCTTCTGGGATTGCGGGGAGTTCATCGCCTCTGCCTACAAGCTCGAGGTCGGACACCCTCCGGGCGCGCCGATGTTCATGCTCATCGCCCGTCTCTTCTCGATGTTCGTCCCCGCCGTTTATGCGGCTACGGCGGTCAACGTGATGAGTGCGATGGCGAGTTCCTTCACCATCCTGTTCCTTTTCTGGAGCATCACCCACCTGGCGCAGAAGCTCAGCATGACCCGTTGGACGGAGGGCCAGGCCGAGCCGACCTCCGCACAGCGCCTTGCCATCCTCGGCAGCGGTGTTGTGGGTGCTCTGGCCTACACCTTCAGCGACAGCTTCTGGTTCAGCGCCGTCGAGGGCGAGGTCTACGCCTTGAGCTCGCTGTTCACGGCACTCGTCTTCTGGGCCATCCTCAAGTGGGAGACCCGCGCTGAAGAGCCGGGCAACCTGCGCTGGATCGTCCTCATCGCCTACCTGATGGGCCTGTCGATTGGCGTCCACTTGCTCAACCTCCTGGCCATCCCAGCCATCGTNGCGGTCTACTACTTCAAGCGCAACGAATTCAAGTGGCCCACCTTCATTGGGGCGCTGGCTCTGTCTTTGGCGCTGTTGCTGTTTGTGCAGTACGGCCTCATCCAGGGCTTCGTGAAGCTGGCGGCCCGCTTTGAGTTGGCCTTCGTCAACAGCATGGGCATGCCCTTCAACACTGGGGTGGTCGTGTACCTGCTCCTGGTGACCGGATTGCTGGTGGGCGCCCTGTGGTATAGTCGCAAAAAGGGCTGGTGGCAGCTCAATGTCGCGGCCTTGTCGGTGGCGATGATTCTTGTGGGCTACAGCACGTTTGCTCTCATCGTGGTGCGGTCTGCGGCCAATCCCCCGATGGACGAGAACAATCCGGAAAACCTCTTTGCCCTGCTCTCCTACNTNAACCGGGAGCAGTANGGNGANCGGCCGCTCGGNACNGGTCANTATTGGAANNNCCCCAACGATGCGGAGAATCCGTATGACGACGGCAATGCCACGTGGTTCCCGAGCCACAGTGTGTACAAGCAACGCGGTGCCGTCGGAACCCGGGTAGCCACGTTCCGGGAGAAGTTCGCTGCGGAGAAGTATGTGGCGGAAAATGAAGGGAGTTTCACCATCACGCAGGAGTATGTCGACAGCGGAGAGAAGCGCAATGGCGTCCCGAACTATGACAGTCGCTACACCATGGTCTTTCCGCGGATGTATTCCAGCCAGGCCAACCACATTCGGGAATACAAGCGGTGGTCCAACTACAAGGGTTGGAACGAGGCCGTGTCNTTCGTGAGTCCGGTGGACGGCGAGGAGCGGGATGCGTCGGCTTTTGAACTTCACTTGTCCACCCGCATCCTCGGGGCCAACATGGACAAGGCCGCATTGAACCGCACACTGAACAACCTCTACCGCTCCTTCGACCAGCGGTTTGGTGCCAAATTCGAGGTGCGCAGCGGAACGGAAATCATTGTTGGACGGGGCGATGAAGCGCGCCTGGCTGACTTGACGAATGCGGAAATTCGCCGCACGCTCGCCCAGATGATGGTCGAAGACCTCTCCCAGGGACTCAACCGAGGTCGGGGTTACGCCCAAAGCATCGAGCGTTCGTTGAACAGCCTGGAGCAGCAGGTGCGCGCAGGCACCCAGCGCGCCAATCGCACCCGGTCTTCGGAGGACATTCGCGAGGTCCAACGCCTGCAAGGCCAGGCTGACCGCTACCACGAGCTGTTGGTTCCGTCTCAGGCGGAAAACCTCCGCTTCTTCACCAACTACCAGGTCGGTTGGATGTANCTCCGCTATTTCATGTGGAATTTCTCCGGGCGTCAGAACGACGTCCAAGGCCACGGGGACTTCCTNGATGGCAACTGGGTTTCCGGCGTGGATTTCATCGATGCTGAACGCCTCGGCAGCCGCGACCACGTGCCGGCCCACCGCGCTGCGGACAAGGGCCACAACCGGTTCTACCTGTTCCCCCTGCTACTCGGCCTCATCGGCTTGGTGTTCCAAGCCATCCGCGGCTGGAAGGATTTCACGGTCACCGGACTCCTTTTTGTGTTGACGGGCATGGCCATCGTGGTGTACCTCAACCAGTATCCGCTGCAGCCGCGGGAGCGGGACTACGCCTATGTCGGCTCGTTTTACGCCTTTGCGATTTGGATTGGCCTGGGGGTCTATGCCTTGTTTGATATGGCCGGCCACCTCAAGGGCCGCGACTTCGGCATTGCCGCCGGTGTTCCGCTGGCGTTGGCCGTGGTGTTGTTCGGCATAGAGACCGCTTCCGGTGGGGGACATGCCCTCAGCCATGGCGTGTTTTACCTCGGTGGCCTTTCGGCCGTGCTGATGGGAGTGGCCTTCGCCCTGGGGCGTTCGGGCAACGAGGGGTTGAACGCGGCCGTCTTCTCCGGCTTGCTTCTGCTTGTGCCCTTGCAGATGGGGGCCGAAGGTTGGGACGACCACAGCCGTGCGCGCCGCCGCACGGGGGTGGACATGGCCAAGAATTACCTGGACAGCCTGGCCCCGAATGCCATCCTGTTCACCAACGGAGACAACGACACCTTCCCGCTGTGGTACGTGCAGGAGGTGGAAGGCTATCGGACGGACGTCCGCATTGTCAACCTCAGCTTGCTCAACACCGACTGGTATGTCGAGCAGATGAAGCGACGGGCCTACGACAGCGCTCCGGTTCCGATCCGAATGGGGGAGGAGCAATACCGCCAGGGCACGCGGGACATCGTGTTGATGGACCCCCCTGCCAACACCAACGCGCCTTACGTGGACATCGAGACGGCCATGCGCCAAGCGCTGGATGACAATGACCGCGTCGACTATGGCGGTGGGCGGAAGTATGCCCACCTGCCTTCCAACAGCTTCCGTGTCCCGGTGGACCAGGCGGCGGTGTTGCAGTCCGGCCTGGTGTTGCCGGAAGAGCGCGAACGGATGGTGGATGCCCTCGAATGGACCATCACCGATGGCAATGGAACCCCGCGTCAGTACGTGCTCAAGAACCAATTCATGGTG
This sequence comes from Flavobacteriales bacterium, assembly GCA_002683735.1. The sequence continues at coordinate 7,769 of NYTZ01000063.1, read as the reverse complement.
ATGGAGATCCTGCGCAACAACAACTGGGAGCGTCCGATCTACTTCGCGGTGACCATCGGTCCGGACAGCTACGTCGGCCTGCAGGACTACTTCCGTTTGGAAGGACTGGCTTGGCGCCTGGTTCCGGTCAAGTATGGATCCCGTGGTGGTCAGCCCGTGGGCATTGCCAAGGACATCATGTACACCAACGTCATGGAGAAGTTCCAATGGGGGGGCATGGATGCCAAGGGCGAGATCTACATGGATGAGAACAACCGCCGAATGGCCACCAACATCCGGTTGCAGTTGACCAACCTCGCCGATGGATTCATCCGCAGTGGTGCGTCCAGCCAGGGCCTGGAGGTGCTGCAGAAGATGCTGGAGGCCACCCCGTCCCACAACGTGCCGTACACCCGTGTGGTGTTGCCGGTGGTGGAATTGCTCTCCGGTTTGGCACAGGACGACGCGCTTAGCGAAGCCCAGCAAGCCGAAGCCGGTGCATTGGCCAAGCAGGTGGGGTCTGAATTGTTCACCCAGCTTGCGGACGACATGGACTACTTCATCCGCTTGGATGACGACTACTACTTCGCTTCGGATCAGAGCATTCAGATGGCCATGGCGGTGACGCAGCGCATTTCCGGTGCCTTGCAGGATGCCCTGCCCGAGGATGCCGATGTAAAGGCCATGGCCGAGCGCATGAAGCAGGTCCGACAGGACAACAATGCCCGTCAGCGCGGCCAGTTCTCCGACCCACCGGCGTTCGATCCGGACGCCCAGCCCTGATGGCAGTAGCGGTGGCGAAGGTGGCCATCCTGGCCAGTGGGTCGGGAACGAATGCCGAGCGGCTGATCGCGGCGGCCCAGGCGGCTCCGGATGTGGAAGTGGTGCTGGTGGCTTCGAACCGCGCCAAAGCAGGGGTCCTGAACCGGGCAGACCGGTTGGGCATCCCGACGTGGAACTTTNGTCGGGCAGAGTTGGAGTCGGGTGCGGTGACGGCCCGGTTGCTCGACTTGGGTGTGGAATTTGTGGCGCTGGCCGGTTTTCTGATGAAGGTCCCCGATGGCCTCGTGGCTGCCTATTCGGGGCGAATGCTGAACCTTCACCCCGCCTTGCTGCCGGCCTTTGGCGGAAAGGGCATGTACGGCCAGCACGTGCACGATGCCGTACATGCGGCTTTGTTGGCTGGGGAGGTCAGCCGTACGGGCATCACCTTGCATTGGGTGGACGCTGGGTATGACACGGGGGCACCGTTTTTTCAGGCCGACGCCCTGCTCACCGACAGCGACTCCCCCGCTTGCATCGCGGAGAAAGTCCGGCAGCTCGAGATGGAGCACTATGCGCCGGAGACCTTGCGCGCCGTTCGGGAATCGCTATCCTTGCCGGACCCGGCAGCGGGTTGACTCCACCGACATGCAACTCAACTGGACTGAACTCTTGAAGTCGACCATGGTGATGTTCGCCGTGATTGACATTGTGGGATCCATCCCCTTTCTCCTCGACATCAAGAAGAAGGCGGGGGACATCCATGCCGAGAAAGCGAGCCTTGTCGCCTTGGGCATCATGTTGGCCTTTCTCTTCCTGGGGGAAGGGGTGATCAATTTCCTCGGCATCGACGTCAATTCTTTTGCCGTGGCCGGTTCCATCGTGATGTTCTTCATGGCGCTGGAGATGATCCTCGGGATCACCCTGTTCAAGCAGAGTGCAGAATCGATGAAGACGGCGACCATCGTGCCGGTGGCTTTCCCGCTTATCGCCGGGGCGGGTAGCATGACCTCCATCATCTCCTTGCGAGCGGAATTCGCGCCCATCAACATTGCCATCGCCATCTTGGTCAACATGGCGCTGGTGTACATCGTGCTTCGTTTGACGGGCCGGATTGAGCGCGCCCTGGGCGAAGGGGGCATTGCGGTGTTGCAGAAGGTCTTCGGCATCATCCTGTTGGCCATTGCCGTGAAGCTGTTTTCCACCAACGCCGCTCAATTGTTCCAGGCCCATGGCTGATCCCGTCGTCATCCACACGGACGGGGGCGCGTCAGGAAATCCTGGCCCGGGGGGCTACGGCGCCATCTTACAATGGGGTGGGCGCCGCAAGGAGTTGACCGCCGGCTACCGGTTGACCACGAACAACCGCATGGAACTGCTGGCGGTGATTGTGGCGTTGGAGGCACTCAAGCGCGACGGGACGGAGTGCTGGGTGGTCAGCGACAGCAAATACGTCATCGATTCCGTCCAGAAAGGCTGGGTTTTTAATTGGGAGAAAAAGGGGTTCAAGGGCAAAAAGAACCCGGACCTGTGGCAGCGTTTCCTGAAAGCCTACCGCCGGCACAACGTCCGGTTCGACTGGGTCAAGGGCCACGCCGGCAATCCGATGAACGAACGGGCAGACCATTTGGCCGTGACGGCCTACCAGCAGAAGGGCCTGCTGGTCGACGACGGCTACGAGGCTTCCGTCTGATCACCCGTAACCGTGTAGGGTCAGGGCTTCCGCAGCCCACCGAATCCGCTTGTATTTGCGTGGCACTGGTGCCGTGAGGTCGGTGGCAGGTCCATGTTCTCCTTTCGGAATGGAAAGTCCGATGGCGCAGAGGAACAGGCCGTGTCCAGTGTAGCGGGGTGCGGATTGGAGATCTGTGCCTGGGGCAGTGTGGGCGTCTTCGCCGACCAGTGGGTGACCAAGATCGGCAAGGTGGCGGCGGATTTGGTGGGTGCGTCCTGTCGTGGGCCGCACCTCCAGCAAGGAGGCCTCCCCGTGGACAGGGAGCGGGCCATGGTCCAATACACGCCAGTATGTTTCGGCGGCTTTGCCGTCGAGGGGGGCGCGGGCATGGCCGTCCTCCAGCTTCCCGGAGGCGAGGGCCAGGTACCGTTTTTCCACGGTTCGATTGGCGAAGGCCTCGCCCAAGGTGGCGGCAGCCCGGAGGGTNAGGGCGAGGCAGACCCATCCGGCAGTGGCTTTGTCAAGCCGATGCACGGGTCGCGGGAAGGGCATGCCATCTGGGTGAACCGGGCGCAGTGCGGCCTGATCCTTGGCGGCGCCATGGTGGGCTTGGTGGGCGATGATGCCTGCGAGGTGGCGGTGGCCCGTTCCGCTGGTGGCGATGCCTGCGGGTTTCCAGACCAGAGCGTAGTTCGCGCCATCCGGGCGGTGAATCCGCAAGTTCCTNGGCGTTTGGCGACCTGGATTTGGAGGGTCAACCGGTTCCAGACAGAGGTCGATGCGGTCTCCTTCCCGAACGAAAAGCGCCGTTCCCGCCACTTGGCCATTGCATCGGACGTCGCCGCGGTCCAGGGCCTTTCGGCAGGACTTTCGGCTCGGAAGCCAGTCCGGGAAAAGCCCGACGAGGGCCTCCTGAAGGCGTTGTCCGCACCGGTCGGTGCCCAAGGTGGCGGATGCGGTGACGAATTCTTTGATGGATGTGGGTTCCAGGTCCATGGATGGTCAAGTGTACGATGGACGGCGTTGTACTTTTGTCCCATGAACATGGGTTCCGTAAAGACCGACCTCTATCAGGGTCACGATTACTACATGATGGATGATCTCCTCACCGAGGAGCACAAGTTGATCCGCGATGCGGCCCGCGCATGGGTGAAGCAGGAAGTCAGCCCCATCATCGAAGACGCTGCCGAAACGCAGGTCTTCCCCAAGCACCTGCTTCCCGGCTTGGGGGCCATCGGTGCATTCGGACCGTACATTCCCGAACAGTACGGGGGTGCGGGCCTCGACCAGATTTCCTACGGCATTATCATGCAGGAACTGGAGCGCTGCGACAGCGGTCTCCGCAGCACGGCCTCCGTGCAGAGTTCCCTCGTGATGTATCCCATCTGGAAGTATGGATCCGAGGAGCAGAAGATGAAGTACCTGCCCAAGCTCGCCACCGGCGAGATGATGGGTTGCTTTGGGTTGACCGAGCCGGACCACGGCTCCAACCCGGGAGGCATGATCACCAATTTTAAGGATGCCGGCGATGGCGAAAACGTAATCCTCAACGGCGCCAAGCTGTGGATCTCCAACGCGCCTTTTGCCGACATCGCGGTGGTCTGGGCCAAGAACGAAGAGGGCCGCATCCACGGCATCGTAGTGGAACGCGGCATGGAAGGATTCTCCACGCCCAAGATGACCGGCAAGTGGAGCTTGCGCGCTTCCGATACCGGAGAGCTCATCTTCGAGGACGTCAAGGTGCCGAAGTCGCACATCTTGCCGGGCCGTTCCGGACTCGGTGGTCCCTTGAGCTGCCTGGACAGTGCCCGCTACGGCATTGCTTGGGGTGCCATCGGCGCAGCCTTGGATTGTTATGATACTGCTTTGCGCTACGCCAAACAGCGCGAGCAGTTTGGCCGTCCCATCGCTGGGTTCCAGTTGCAGCAGAAGAAGCTCGCCGAGATGATTACCGAGATCACCAAGGCCCAGTTGCTCACCCTGCGCCTGGGTCAGCTCCGCAATGAGGGCAAGGCCACGAGCGCCCAGATCTCGATGGCCAAGCGGAACAACGTGGACATCGCCCTGCAGATTGCACGCGAAGCCCGTCAGGTTCTCGGCGGCATGGGCATCACTGGGGAGTACCCGATCATGCGCCACATGATGAACCTGGAATCCGTGGTGACCTACGAGGGCACACACGACATCCACCTGCTCATTACCGGCCTCGACATCACCGGCGAGAACGCCTTCAAGTGAGGGCCTGAGCCCCTCCGAAGCCGACCATGCCGGCTGCTACGGAAGCCCACCATCGCCGCATCGCGGAGATGATGTTTGCCTCCGTCAACTCGTGATATGCACCAAGGTGGAGAAGAAGTTCCGCGCAGTGGCTGAATTGCAGGAGGTATTGACGTGGTTGACGGGCTTTGACGAGGCCGGAATTCGGGAACATGGTCAGCGCAAGACCACCTTGGCGGAGTTCTTCGCTGAGACGTCCTTGACCCCCCCTTTTCAGCGAGGGCAAGGGGGTTGTCTGTGGCTACCGCATCGAGGAACTGGACAGTTCGCTCACCTGCTAGGTGCGGGTGCTCGACAAGCTGGTCGACGGGCTCGCCCAGGGCCGGGCCATGGTTCGCATTCTGCGAACCGCGGGCTGATCAGTTCTGACGGGCGTCCGCGTCCTCAAGGAATGGCAGNTTCCGACGGAAGGCCAACATGTCTTCCTGATTTAAGGTGGCTTCGAGGGTGGACGGTTGGCCATCGCCACCGGCATCGGCCATCAGGAATCCTGTGAAATCGGCAATGAGGCTGTCCCCAGCGTAGTGGTGCCCATTGTCGTCAGTTCCCGAGCGGTTGATGCCGACGACGAAACACTGGTTTTCGATGGCCCGTGCCTGCAGTAGGGTGCGCCAAGCGGCCGATCGGGTTTCGGGCCAATTGGCCACGTAGATGGCCAGATCGTAAGGCCGGGTCCGGTCGTTGCGCACGAAGACGGGGAAACGCAAGTCGTAACAGACTTGTAGGAGGATGCGAAACCCACGGAATTGCAGTTCGACCCGGTCTTCACCGGCCTTGAAGTGATCGTGTTCGCCGGCCAGTGTGAACAGGTGTCGCTTGTCGTAATGAGCGGGAACTCCATCTGAGGCAGGAGGCACGAACCAACAGCGGTTTCGGGGGGCATCCTCGGAATCCAGGCAAGCCAGGCTTCCCACCAAGGCCGCATCGAGCCGGTCGGCCCAAGCCTGCATCCAATCAAGATCGGATCCTGGGCCGTTGGTGGGGTGAAGGGGTGGCCAACTGAAGCCGGTGGTGAACATTTCCGGCAGGACCACTGCATCACACGATCCCGGAGGAATGGCCGCTAGGAGGGTGTCAAAATGAGCAAGGTTGGCGTCTGGGTTGCGCCAGTGAAGGTCAGCTTGGAGGCCGACGATGCGAAGTTCAGCGGACATGGTCGGCTGCAATATGGCGCAGCCGCTCGACGGCCGCGTCGAGGGTCCTGTTCTCCTTTGCGAAGCAGATGCGAAGCTGGGGGGTCGGTGGCGCAAAGAAGGCCGACATCGGAATGGTGGCCACGCCATGGGTGCGGGTCCATTCCCTGGCCCAATGGCTGTCGTCTCCGTCGATGAGATTGCGGGCGTCGAGGACTTGGAAGAAGCCTCCTGCGGCAGGGGTCCATTCCCATGCGGTGTCTTCGAGGCCCGAGAGGAAATGGTCTCGCTTCGCCTGGTACATCGCGGGCAGGCCGCGGAGGTGAGCACGGCCCTCAGCGGTCGGCAGGAAGGACGCGAGGGCAGCCTGGAGGGGAGCGCCCGTGGAGAACACGTCGTATTGGTGGACCTTGCGGAGTTCAGCCGTCAAAGCGGCCGGCCCCACGGCCCAGCCAATCTTCCAACCGGTCACCTGCAGCAGCTTGCCGAAGCTCCCAAAAGCGAGCCCGCGTTCGCGCAGCATGGGGTGGGCGGTGAGGGAGATCTCGGCGCGGCCATCGTGGACGATGGGGCCGTAGACCTCGTCGCACAGCACGAGAGTCGGCTTGTCTTCGAGGTGGTCGGCCAATGTGTCGAGGAAGCCTGGCGGGCAAACCGTACCCGTGGGGTTGTGGGGGGTGTTCAGAATGACGAGCCGGGTCCGCGCGTGGATGGCGCCAATCAGAGTGTCCACACCCCAGGCCCCATCGTCCCCAAGGAGGGGCACTTCAACCAGCTTCCCACCGGCCAAGGCGACCGCTGGTGCGTAAAGGTCATAAGCCGGGGCCTGGACGACGACCTCGTCGCCCGGTTGGACGAAGGCCGTGATGGCGGCGAACAGGAGGGAGGAGGCGCCAGCGCCAATCGTGCACTCGGTCTTGGGGTCGTAGGTGGCGCCGTGGCGTTCGGCATGGTCGCCGCAAATCCAGGCCCGCAGGTCGGGACGGCCTGCCATGGGGGCGTACTGGTGTACGCCGTCATGGAGCGCTTGGACGGCGGCGTGCACCAACCCTTCAGGGGGCGGAATGTCCGGAAATCCTTGCGAAACATTGACCGCCCCGTGCTGCTGCGCGAGGGCGGACATTTCCGTGAAGATGGTGGTCCCCAGATGGGGCAGCTTGCTCTGCAGCTCCACCGTCACGCGATCAGTCGTCGAGGGTCTGCTTCACTTCGACCTCTTCGTAGGCTTCGATGATGTCGCCCACCTTGATGTCGTTGAATTTCTCCACGTTCAGACCGCATTCCAAGCCCTTCTTGACCTCCTTGGCGTCGTCCTTGAAGCGCTTGAGGGAGCCCAACTCGCCGGTGTAGACCACGATGCCCTCGCGGATCACGCGGATGCCGTGGTTCCGGTGGATGGTGCCGTCGGTCACGAAGCAACCGGCAATTGTGCCCACCTTGGAGATCTTGAAGGTCTCGCGGATCTCGGCCGTACCGGTAATGCGTTCCTCGATCTTGGCGGACAGCAGGCCCTCCATGGCCTCCTTCATCTCCTCGATGGCCTGATAGATGATGGAGTACAAGCGGATCTGGATGCCCTCCTTTTCGGCAAGCTTCCGGGCAGTTCCACTTGGGCGGACTTGGAAGCCGATGATGATGGCTTCGGAAGCAGACGCCAGCAGCACGTCGCTTTCGGAGATCTGGCCCACGGCCTTGTGGATGACGTTGACCTGCACCTTTTCGGTGGTGAGTTTGAGCAGGCTGTCGGCCAAGGCTTCGGTGGAACCGTCCACGTCGCCCTTGATGATGAGGTTGAGCTCCTTGAATTCGCCCACTGCGATCCGGCGGCCGAGTTCCTCGAGGGTAACCTGCTTCTGCGTCCGGATTCCCTGCTCGCGCTGCAGTTGTTGGCGCTTCTGGGCAATGGTCCGGGCTTCCCGCTCGCCTTCGAAGATGTGGAATTC
>NYTZ01000062.1 GCA_002683735.1 Flavobacteriales bacterium | reverse complement strand
GCAAGGTCCGTCCGCACCTCGTGCCCATTTTGATCTCTGATGTGGGGGTTCCCGAACTCAAGGACGGGGCCATTTACCATGCCATTATCCTTCAGGGAGACGTGTCCAAGCGGGCGCGATTCGCCCTGCTCGAATTGCCCGATCACCTCGATCGCTTCCTGGTGCTCCCCGAAAAGGATGGGCGACAGGGCATCGTGTTTCTCGACGACGTGGTGCGGGTTGGTTTGCCGAGGCTGTTTTCCACGTTCCAGGCCGAATCGTTGGAGGCGTATGCCATCAAGGTCACCCGCGATGCGGAAATCGACATGGACGACGACCTCACGAAGTCCTTGCTCGAGAAGATGAAGAAGGGCATCGCGCGGCGGAGGCACGGCGATTATGTGCGCTTTCTCTACGATGCCTCCATGCCGGATAACCTGAGGAAATTCCTCATCAAGAAGCTCAAGGTGGTGGACGAGGCGAGCATCATTGCCGGAGGTCGTTACCACAACCGGAAGGACCTCATGGACTTCCCGGAACTCGGCCCCTCGGGTCTCGTTTACAGNAAGATGNAGCCGNTGCCGCACCGCCANTTCAAGGACAAGCCNAGCCTNTTNGACCAGATTGCCAAGCGCGACATCCTGCTCCATTATCCCTACCACGACTTCACCCAGTTGACCGACTTCCTGCGCGAGGCGGCCATCGACCCCAAGGTCACCGCGATTCGGGTCAACCTCTACCGCGTGGCCAAGAACTCCCACATCATCAACGCCCTCATGAGCGCGGCGCTCAACGGCAAGCACGTGCAGGTGGTGATCGAGTTGCAGGCCCGGTTTGACGAGCGCAACAACATCAAGGTGACCCGGTCCCTTCAGGAGGCGGGCATCCAGGTCATCTTNGGGGTGGCTGGCCTAAAGACCCATTCGAAGCTCATCCTCGTCACCCGCAGGGAAGGAAGGGCCGAGCGCAAGTATGCCCATGTGGGCACCGGCAATTTCAATGAAGCCAGCGCCAAGGTGTTCAGCGACTTGTCGCTGCTGACGGCCGACCNCCGCATCGCCGGGGAGGTGGACCGGTTGTTCCAATTCTTCGAGCACAACTACCAGCGCGGGGTATTCCGCCANTTGATCGTGTCGCCTTACAGCACGCGGCGCAGGTTCTCGCAGATGATCGATCGGGAGATTCGAGAGGCCAAGGCGGGCCGTAAGGCGTGGATGCTGCTGAAATGCAACACCTTGACGGATGCCGGCATGATCCGCAAACTCTACGAGGCCAGCCAGGCCGGGGTTGACGTGACGCTCATTGTGCGCGGGGCTTGTGCGCTTCGGGCTGGGGTCAAAGGGCTCAGCGACAACATCGAGGCCTACAGNGTTGTGGGGCGGTACTTGGAGCACGCACGGGTCATCGTCTTTGGGGCCGGGGGCAAGCCGGAGTTCTACATCTCTAGCGCCGACTGGATGACGCGGAATCTGGACCGTAGGATTGAGGTGAGCNCGCCCATCTATGACGAACAGTTGCAGGCTGAAATCACGGCCATGCTGGAGCTCCAGCTCAAGGACAACGTCAAGCGACGTACACTCGATAAGAAGCAGCGAAACCGGTATGTGAAGCGGGCAGAAGGTGCTCCGGAAATCGAGGCCCACAAGGGCATGCATGCTTTCTACCACACNCAACTCCAGGCCGGAAAGCAGCGATGAGGTACGGAGCAATCGACATCGGATCCAATGCGGTCCGGCTCATGGTCAAGGAGATCCGCGAAGAGGCCGGAGTGCTCTGGTCCGACAAGGTGGCCTACACCCGCATCCCCATTCGTCTGGGCGAAGACGTCTTCGAGACGGGCCGGATTGGGAGTGACAAGGAAAAGGCGCTCACCAAAGCCATAGGGGGATTCCGCTTGCTGTTGCAATCCATGGGGGTGACCGAGTATCGGGCCTGTGCGACCAGTGCCATGCGGGAAGCCGAGAATGGACCAGAGGTGGTCCGGGCCATCCTCGACAAGACCGGCGTGGACATTGAGATTATCCGCGGCCGGGAGGAGGCGGATTTGATCTTTTCAAACTTCACCATCGCCACGTTGGACCGAGACCAGGATTACCTCTATGTGGATGTCGGGGGCGGTTCGACGGAGTTGACGCTCATCCGGCGTGGAGAACGGGTCAAGGCCAAGAGTTTTCGCATCGGATCGGTCCGTTTGCTCAAAGGCAAGGTGAACGTGGATGTGCTCGANGCCTTACGTGCTTGGTGTCANGAGCTGATGGCCGAGTATGGGGTGAATGCGCCCACCGTCATTGGCAGTGGNGGCAACATCAACCGGCTCTACAAACTGTCAGGTGGTGTGGGCAAAGCCCCCATTTCCAAGGAGGACCTTGAGCAGACGCTTTCCGATTTGAAGGCCGCTTCCCATCAAGAGAAGTTGGACCGGTTTGGGCTAAAGCCCGACCGGGCCGACGTCATCGTACCTGCCTGTCAGATTTACCTCGATGTGATGGCCCTCTTCGCCTCAGATACGGTCATCGTACCCAAGGTGGGCCTTGGCGACGGCATGGTGCTGCAGTTGCACCGGTCGCGGCAGCACAGCTGATCAGACGGCCAAGGCCGACTTGGCGAGCGTCCGGATGCGGAGCAATTCGGCGGTGAGGTCGTTCTGCTGGGCGGGCGTGAGGGCGTCGCCTTTGCGCTCGGTCTCCAAGGCAGCAGCGAAGGCAGCAGGGGACCATTCATCNCGCATGGGCTTGACCTTGGCGCCGTCCAGATTCCGGTCGGCNGACCACGCGGCCATCCACTCGACAAAGCGGTTCTGGCGCTTGACCAGGCATTCGCCCAGCCGGCTCAAGCAAGTCGGGGACAGGGTTGCAGCCATGCTGGTGCGCAGGCGTCCCACGTTGTCGGCATGGATGCGGACCACNTGGTCTGCAGTGCCCTCGAGCGGGTCGAGGTCGGGAAGCCNGTCGTCCAGGCAGGGCAGTTCGACGCCGAGGGTTTCCCCGACCTCCGATGCNGTCACCAGCCGGTCCACCTTTGCCCGGAAGACCTGGGGCACCACCGTTTGGCGGAACAGGAAGTCGCGGAGNCCAAATACGTGGGCCTCGAAGGCATCGTGCACCTCCTCTGGAGATGGGGTGTCGGGCAATTGCAGGACGAGCAAAGCGGTCTGGCGATCCATGAGACCAATGTAGCCGGGTCAGANCGCCAAACGTCGACGACCTCGAACGATTCATTCACGTTTCTTCGTTCGGGACTGTGCCCTGCGCCTTGCCGGCAGGTGGGACTCGGCTGTATTTTTNGGCATGCAACGACGCATCCCTGCTGCCATGTGGATTTCCTTCAGCCTTTCCNTTCTCCTCGCCGCCTGTTCTTCTGGTGAGGCTTCCGAGACGCGCAACCGCCCTGTGGTTGACCCGACTGCGGCCTTGACGGCCCAGGTCAAAAAAGACGCCCCGGCTCCAGCCGAAGTGCCGGCGCAACAGGTGTCTGCGGGCGCTCAAGAGAACCCCAATTACCTCGACGGCATTGACGACCAGAACCGCGGTGACAAGGTGGGCAAAGTGGCCTTGAGCGGGAAAATTCAAGCCCGCAACGGCATGCTCTACCTGTTTGAGACTGAAGGGCGAAATATCGCGGCCATTGATTCCACGCAGATGGTTGCCGGCGANTTCGATTTCGGCAAGGTGGAAGTGGGCCGTGGTTTCTACGGGCTCGGATTTGAGTCGAGTAAAAAGACGGGCGAGATCATCCTCAACCCCGATGAGCCGGTGGTGCGCATCGAATTCCAGAATGGACGCCTCATCGGTGGCCGGACCGACAGCCAGGAAAACCGAAGCTGGTTTGCCTATCGCGGCGCGGAATCCGCCAACAAGAACCAGATTCGCCAACTGTACAAGCAGCGCAAAGGCAACGAAGCGGCCATCGACGCGCAAGTCAAGGCCAAGGAAAATGAGCTGGCCCAGACCCAGCACAAATTCATCCGCAGCAACCCCGGCACCTACCTCGCCAAGTTTCTGACGTGGAAGCAGCCTCGCTTCATCGGCGACAAGGGCACCTTCCTCAGTGACCTTGACGTGATGGACAACAGCCTGGTCCGTTCCATGGCACTCCCGGACCGCATACAGTCGATGATGCGCACCTTTAGCGGGGGCAAGGACGCTGGATTCTTGAGTTGCATCGACATCGTCAAGGCGTCCGTCGAGGAGAACCCGGTCGTGTTGGAGTTCGTGCTTTACAACATGCTTGACGGCTTCTACAACACNGGAAAAGAGACCATCTGCCAATACATCCTCGACAACTACATCTTCGACGAGGACTGCGGTGCAAACCTCTCCGATGTGATTCGCCAACGGGCCCAGGGCATCATCAACCTTCGCGTGGGCAACACGCCACCCAACTTCCGCATCGCTGACCCCGATGGAAAGATGGTGGAGCTGTCCGCCATCACGTCGTCCCACAAATACACCCTCGTCATGTTCTGGGCGAGCTGGTGCCACAAGTGCGAGCAGGAGATTCCGAACCTGGTGCCGATGTATCAGGAATTGAACCCCCGCGGATTCGGTATGGTGGGCATTTCCGTGGACCAGCAGAAGATGGCGTGGACAAAGGCGATTGCCGACAACCAGATTCCGTGGCAAAACGTCAGTCAGCTGCAAGGGTGGGACGCGCCGATNACCGACGATTACAAGATCACGCAGACGCCCACGTATTTCCTGCTTGATCAGGAGGGCAAAATCGTGTTGAAGCCGGAGCGTTGGTTCGAAGTCCAGCGCTTCCTCCAGAGCCGAATTTGATCAAAGGCCGGCCAGAATCCGGCCGTAGAGTGCGGCGTGCGCCGCTGCCGAGGCGTGCGCCGAGCAAGCAGCGGCGTTGTGGTGGCCNCGCCCGATGAGGTCCTCTCTTCGCTCGGCGTCGTTCAANACGCGCTGCACCGCTTTTCGGATGTGGTCGGTGTTGTCCGGATTCACGAGTTCAGCGGCGCCACCGGCCGTGGCCAGCATGGGATGGCGGTCGCTGGTGATCACCGGCACGCCGACGGTCTGGGCCTCGATGATGGGCATGCCGTAGCCTTCTAGGGTGGAGCAGAACAGGAGCAAGTCTGCCGCCGCGTATTCNCGCTGGAGCTCCCCTTCGCTCAAACGTGAAGCCCAACTGAAATCGAGTCCCCGACGTCGGAGCATGTCCTTTTGGGCTACACTGGGCTCCCCAATGATGCGCAGGTGCACCTGCATCCCTTCGAGCGCTTTGGCGTGACCGTCGAGGTTTTTATTGTCGGCAAGTCCGATGTGCAGAATCACTGGAGTCTCGTTGGTCGGTGGGGCGTTGCGGCGCCTGTAGGCGGGAGAAATGACGCTGGGGATGACCTCGATTCTGTCCGCCGGGAAATCGGTGCGCCGCAGGAGGTCGGCCTTGGTGGCATCGCTTACAGCAATCAGGTGGTCACAAGACCTCAAGGGCCACGTCAGCCAGAGCCACTTTTTGAGCCGGCGCTTCCATGTCGGTCCCTCGTCGAGCATGCCGAGGTCGTGGACCGTCAGGACCAAGGGCCGGCTTCGGCCGATCGCCGCGAAGTGGATGTCGCCCGTGATGTGGAGCAGGTCGTGTTGCAACCTCCCCACCTCGCGCCAGATATGCAGGCGGTCCAGCAGTCCGGTGGTGAATCGGCTGACCGTGTATTGGTCGGGCTGGCCTTCTCCCTCCGGCCAAGCGTTGCGCATGGACCGGTAAGAGGTCTCGATGCTGAAGTTGCCCAAGCTTCGCGGCTTGCGCTCGACCCAACAGACGCGAGATGTGGGAGGGGAGGCCATCAGGACCAAGTTACAGGGCAGCCGTCAGGCGTGGCGCAAGGNGTCAATGGGGTCGAGTTGGGCCGCCTGCCGTGCAGGGTAGTANCCACTGGCAAGGCTGACGCCTCCACTCAGCACGAGAGCGATCAGCACCCATCCCCAAGGGAGCACGAAAGGCGCCTCGAGGTAGCTGGCCACGAGATTGCCGACGCCGATGCCGAGTCCGANACCGAGCAGTCCTCCAAGCAGGCCGATGATGACCACTTCGACGAGGAATTGGGTGCGGATGGTCTTGGCCGACGCACCAAGGGCTTTGCGAAGGCCGATCTCCCGGGTGCGCTCCGTGACGGTGACCAACATGATGTTGGTGAGGCCAATGGACGATCCGAGCAGGGTGATGAGGCCGAGGAAAAGGGCGGCGAGGGTGACGCTGCCGAGTCCTTCATTGAACTGGTCGATGAGCGCGTCAGACCGCGCGATACGGAAACTGTCAGGCTCACCGGGCAGGTCGCCGCGCAGTGCTCGCATTTCGCCGATCACCGTTTCGCTGAGGCCGCCGATGGCATCCGGGTCCGGGGCCTTGATCTGGATGGAATAGGAGGTACGGGGGCCGCTGAATCGGGCACGGATTTCACCCACGGGCAGGATGGCCTGGTTGTCTTGGGACATGCCGAAGGAGGCCCCTTGTTCGGCCAGAATGCCGATGATGCGATAGCGGCGGTTGCGGATGCGGATGTCCTGGTCGAGCGCGCTTTCGGAAGGGGAGAAGAGCTTGTCGACCACGTCCTGTCCCACGATGACCACCGGGGCGTTGCGGCGGATTTCCTCCGGGCTGAAGTTGCGTCCGGCCGACAGGTCGTAGCCGCTCATTGGCAGGAAGGCCCCATCGCCACCAACGATGAGGACGTTGGGGTCGGTCTCTTCTCCTCCGAGGGCCAGCCGGCCCATCATCGTACCCCGGGCACTGACCGAGACGATGCCCTGGTCTTGCGTGGCTTCCTTCAGTCCCATGGCCTGCTGGAAGGTGATGGGGTCGGATTCTCCGAACCGCCTTCCGCCAAAGGCGCCTCGGTTGTTGCTTTCGCTGACTTGAAGGGTGCCGGCGCCGAGTCCGATGAACTGTTCGATCAGGCTGGAGCGGAGGGCTTCCGTGGCGGTGATCATGGACATCAGGGCCATGATTCCGGTGCCGATGATGGTCACTGTTAGGAGCGTCCGGAGCCATTGCGCCTGGATGGAGCGCAAGGCGATTTTGACCTGCTCGAGGAGGACGGCCCGTGTCATGGGCCAAAGCTACGGGCACGCGTATCTTCGCGAACGCAACGCACTCACCTTATTGACATGTTCGATCTCGAGATGATCCGCACCGTGCACGAGCGCTTCCCCGGCCGAGTCGCCGCTGCCCGCCAAGCCACCGGCAAAGCCCTGACTCTCGCTGAGAAGATTCTGTACACCCACCTCTGGGACGGAGAGGCCCAGTCTGCCTTCACCCGTGGCGCCGACTACGTGGACTTCGCCCCCGACCGGGTGGCCAAGCATACCGACTGCAGCGAGGATACCATCGTCTGCAACCACACCTACAACGCCCAGCAATTCGACTGGTTTCGTGCCGGTTCCGCGCTGAACCTGATCAATCAACAGAACTCATGAAACACCCCTGCTACACATGGAGACCCGCTGTGCTGGCGGTGGTCATGGTGGGCGTGGTCTTGTCCAGTACGGGCCAAGACCTCCCCAAACGCGGTTGGCTGAAGACCAACCCTTTTGGCCTCTTCGTGGGGCAGTTTCAATGCGGGTTCGAACGGCCTGTGTCTGACCGTTTCTCGGTGCAGCTGACCGGTGGAGTCGTGCGGTCGAGCTTGGAATTGAACACCGATGACCTCGAGTCCTTGCTCAGCATCAACACCACGCTCAATGCGGTTGACTGGATTGGGTTTGTCGCCATGCCGGAGGTCCGGTACTACCTCTCAGAGAACATGGGGGTTGGCAAGGGTTTCTACATCGGCGCCTTCGCCCGGGTCCGGTCTATCCAACGGACGATGACCACCAATTTCGTGGGGGTCCAGCACCGCACTGCAGTGGGGGCGGGCGGCGTCATTGGTGGACAATTTACCATCAGTGAGCATGTCCGGGGAGATCTCTTCCTGGGTCCCCAGATCAAATCGACGACCACGACCTTCGGCGAGCACTTCGTGTACGCTGAGGAAGAATGGCTGCCGGGGGTTCGCTTCGGCATGAACTTCTGTTTCCAGCCGTGAGCCCGGGCGGCAGCGGGAATGGTGTGACCATCGACGTGGCCGGGGAGATGTTGCACCTGCTTCCTGACGGTGCCGTTTGGTGGGCGTCAGCCCAGACACTTTGGCTCAGCGACCTGCACCTGGGCAAGGCAGCCCACTTTCGAAAGCACGGTGTGCCCATTGGGTCGGAGCCGACGCTGGCCACGTTGCACCGGTTGCGCGAGCAAATCCAGACCATGCGACCAGTACGGGTGCTCCTCTTGGGGGACCTCTTCCACAGCGACATCAATCGGGAGTGGGAGCCGTTCGCCGGCCTTTGCGAGGAGTTTCAGGAGGTTGAATGGGTGCTTGTCCAAGGCAACCATGACATGATTCCGGAGGTGTTGCTCCGGGAGTCGGGCATCCAACAGATCGGGCGGCTTGATGAAGGGCAGTTCA
>NYTZ01000061.1 GCA_002683735.1 Flavobacteriales bacterium | reverse complement strand
TCCATGACGGCCAAGACACCCGGGGCCTTCTTGAAACCACTCATGCGCTCCATGTCCTTGGTCGAGGCGGTGGCGGCGCCCCAATCCTCCGGGCATGCAGAATCCTGCGTCGCGTACAACCCCATGACCGGCCATCCCGAGCGAAGCGCTTCCGCCACACATTTGTGGCCTTCAACCACGAACTTTCGCTCTGAAATGCGGGTGTTACGGTCACGCAAGCTGCGGACAAACAAGATGTCATTGCGGGTCGGCATGGGCTGGGCTAAGTCTTCGACTGCAATGTCGGCACTGTGCATTTGGATTCTGCTTTGCTGTGGATTCCCTCATGCCTTACAGGCCCAGGAGGGGGAAGCGCCTTTGGTTTGGAAGGTGCAATGGAGTCTCGAAGACAGCGCTGTAGCAGAAGGGGGGTTCTCTATGGCCGAATGGAAAGCCAAGCTTTCACCCGCCTTGAGTCTGCGCGCGCCCGAACGCCTGCTGGGGGTGCCTTGGCGACATGGCATTGCGCGGTGGTCCGGACAATGGCAGAAGCGATTGGATTCCAACGGCATGCCGCCCCCTGGATCGGCCACGCCGTTCGACCCTGTGGCCCTGATGCAATCTCAGATTTGGATGAAAGCCCAAATGCAGCGCAGAGGATTTCTGGATGGGGCTGTTCAATTGGACACGGTCATGACCGGTCGCCATGTGGGGTTGCTCGTTCGGTTAAATCCAGGCCAGCGGCTCGCCATTGGCGCCGTGGAGTTGCTGGATGAAGGTAGCGGACTTTCGGATGCTGCATTGGCGTCACTGAGGACCCAATGGGCCAGCTGGTCGGGGCGCTGGATGGACCTAGATGCGCTGGACCGGGCGAGGGGAGAGGCGGCCAGTAAACTGCAACAAGCGGGTTGGTATGGGTTCCTTGCTGAACACCTGTCGCTCGACCTCGACACCACTGGAAGCCGACGCAACGGACGAACTGCATTGCAGGTCAAAGTCTTGCCTTCGAGGCAAGGTGGACGCGTCGTGCCCCACAGGGTGGCCCGAATCGGGGCGCTTCAGGTGGAGTGGCCGGAAGGCACCCCGGACCTGATCGACTTCGAGGAAAATGGCGTGTCGTGGCGGGTACCGAGTGGCCGAGATGTCCGGTTGTTTGAGCAAAGCCTGCAATTGGCTCCGCTTGATCTGTTTAATCCAGACCGGATTGCCGAGACTCGGCAGCGCCTGCGATCGCTGCCCATGGCCGACCGTGTCGACCTGGACGTCGAGACGTTGGCCGACAGCGCATGGGGAGCGGCGCGGCGTTTGGGGGTGACCTATCGCATTCAGCCAGCTCCGAAGCGGATCATGCGGGTCAAAGGGGGATTGACTTCACGACAAGGACCGGGAGGGGAAGTACAATGGACCTACAGCCAAGTAGATTTTCGAAACCGGGCTGAAGAACTCAGCCTCGACCTTCAAGCAGGCCTTGAGACGGTCACGCCCTACCTCGGCATCGACAGCGTATTCAGTGCTGAAGACCCTTTTTTGAATTCGCGGGTGCTCACGGCTGGACTGGAGTATGCCACGCGGCGTCTTATCCCGTTTGGGCCACAGCGGTTCAGCCGGTCCAATCGCCCGCAGAGCCGACTTTCATTGCAATGGCGTGATGAGAACCGACCCAAGTTTAGCCGCACCTATATCCAAGTCGGTCTGGTGGAGCAATTCATCGAGAACCCAGCCACCGGATCCAAGCTGGAACTTCGGCCTTTTGAAGTCGCCCTGACGGCGAGCCGTCTCGAACGGGGCTTCATTCAAGAACTCGAAGACCTGGGTTCGGGCTTCCTCATCTCGTCCTTTGACTCCAGGGCCCTGTTTGCCAGCGGCATCAGTTGGTGGTTGTCGCCCGCTTTGCGGCCCGGCGGATTTCGATTCCGCCTTCACCTAGAGGCGGAGGCGGCAGGAAACGTGTTCCACTGGTTGGATGGCCGAAGCCCCATGGAGACCACCATTCCGCTGCCCAGCTTATTCGGATCGGGGAGTGAAGTCCAAGTGGCCCGATACTCGAGATGGGTGTTGGATTTGCGCGGAGACTGGACCCGGCCCAATCGAAATGGAATTCACGCCCGGGTGTATGCTGGGGTCGTGGCCTCTAGCATTTCGGGGTCAGCCCCGCCTTTGGAGAAGCAATTTTATGTGGGCGGCCCCAACAGCCTCAGAGGATGGCGCGCATTGGGGCTGGGCCCGGGAGGGGCCGGAGTGGATGGGGTGAATGTCCGGGGGGACATTCGCATGGAGGCCAACTTCGAAGCCCGGCACCACATCCGCAATTGGATTCAGCTGGCCGCTTTCGTGGACGCCGGCAACATTTGGATGGCGCGCGCAGAGGAGGGCAACCCAAAGGCCCACTTCGCCTGGGACCGATTCCTGGGAGAAATGGGGGTCAGCACAGGCGGTGGTGTGCGGCTGGATTTCGGTTATTTCCTGTTGCGTTGCGATGCCGCGAAGCCCATCCGATGGCCAAACGGCATGTCACCCACATCGAGTCGTTGGCGGATTCACCCGGCGGTCTCCCTTCCATTCTGAAGGGCTGTACCTTTGATGGCGATATGGCAGAGCAGCAACCCCAATCCGCCCAGCGCAAGGACGATGCGCAAAACGATTCCGGCCTCGGTTGGTTTCGGCGCATGAAGGAGGGCATCACGACGAAGACGGCCGAGAAGAAGGAGATCCCGGAAGGGAATTGGTACAAGTGCCCTTCTTGCAAAACAGTCATCGCCAGGCAAGAGCACGAGAACAACCTCTGGGTGTGCCCGTACTGCGATCATCACGAGCGCATTGGTTCAAAGGAGTACTTCGACATTCTGTTTGACGACGGAAGGTTCCGCGAGTTGCAGGCCAAGATGGCCTCGGCCAATCCCTTGGAGTTCAAGGACACGAAAGCGTATGAGGACCGCCTCGAAGCATCCCAGGCCAAGACCGGACTCAAGGACGCCATCCGCACCGGTGTTGGTGAAGTGGGCGGTCGCCAGATGGTCATCTGCTGCATGGACTTCAGCTTCATCGGAGGATCCATGGGGTCCGTGGTGGGGGAGAAGATGGCCCGCGGCATTGACTACGCCATCAAGAATGGACTGCCTTTCGTGTGCGTGACCAAGAGCGGTGGCGCCCGAATGATGGAGGCTGGATTGAGCCTCATGCAAATGGCCAAGACCAGCGCTCGTTTGAGCCTGTTGGCCAAAGCAGGCCTGCCATATGTCTGCATCTTGACGGACCCCACGACCGGAGGTGTGACCGCTTCCTTTGCCATGTTGGGAGACCTGCACATCGCAGAGCCCAATGCGCTCATCGGTTTTGCTGGCCCCCGTGTCGTCAAGGAGACCATCGGCAAGGATCTGCCGGCTGGATTCCAGCGCTCGGAGTTCTTGCTTGAGCACGGATTCGTAGACCGGATAGTCCACCGGGGAAAACTCCGAGAGGAGTTGTCCGCCCTCATCGGCATGCTCATCGACTGAAACTGAGGCGAAAAGCCTTGGCATCCTCAGGGCACCGCCCTACTTTTGCACCCCTGATTTCAGGACACATCAAGAACATCCAAGAGATTTCCACATGTACCTCACTCCAGAGAAAAAGCAAGAGTTCTTCGCCAAGTACGGCAAGAACGCACAGGACACTGGCAGCCCCGAAGGCCAAATCGCCATGTTCTCCTTTCGCATCGCTCACCTCACCGAGCACCTCAAAGAGAACCGCAAGGACGCCAACACCCAGCGCGCCTTGATCACGATGGTCGGCAAGCGCCGCCGTTTGCTGGACTACTTGAAGGCCAAGGACATCACGCGCTACCGCGCCATTGTCAAGGAACTCGGCCTGCGCCGCTGATCCGTTGACACCGCTTCAACGCAACGAATTCGTCACGGCATGGGCACCCGGTCGTGAACGAGGACGCAAACCCACCGCCGGGAAACGCCTGGCGGGAATTTCGAGTGCCCAATTTGCAATTCCGTTTAGGAAATGAACGTAGTAACCAAGACCATCGACCTCGGTGATGGTCGGCCCGTGACGATTGAGACGGGCAAACTCGCCAAGCAAGCCCACGGAAGTGTGGTCGTGCGCCAAGGCGACACCATGCTGCTTGCTGCAGCTGTCAGCAACCATGACGCGTCCGAAGGGGTGGACTTCCTGCCCTTGACCGTCGACTACCGCGAGAAGTATGCCTCCACGGGCCGNTTCCCCGGTGGTTTCTTTAAGCGCGAGGCCCGACCTAGCGACACGGAAGTGCTCGTGATGCGTCTGGTCGACCGTGCCCTTCGCCCGACCTTCCCCGAAGACTACCACGCTGAGACGCAGGTGATGATCCAGCTCATGTCCGCCGACAAGGTGAACATGCCAGACAGTCTCGCCGGTCTTGCCGCTTCTGCGGCACTGGCGGTCAGCGACATTCCGTTCGACGGCCCCATCTCCGAAGTCCGNGTGGCTCGCATTGGCGGCGAATTCGTCATCAACCCGACCTACGAGCAGCTCGAGGAAGCCGACATCGACATGATGATCGCCGGCTCCATGGACAGCATCGTCATGGTGGAAGGAGAGATGCACGAGGTATCCGAGGAGGAAATGGTCAGCGCCATCGAAGCGGCCCACGCCGCCATCAAGGTGCAGTGCCAGGTTCAGCTCGACATGGCCGCTGAAGTGCCTGGTTCTTCGCCCAAACGCGAGTACGAGCACGAAAAAAACGACGACAGCCTCAAGCAGGCCATTCACGACGCCTGCTATCAGGCGTATTACGATGCCGCCAAGAACGCCGGTTCCAAGAAGGAGCGCGGCACTGCCTTCAAGGCCATCAAGGAGGACTTCCTCGCCGGCATATCCGAAGAAGACAAGGCCGCGAAGCAGTTTATGCTCCGCGACTATTTCAAGGCAACTCAGAAGAAGGCCATCCGCGATTTGCTCCTCAATGAGGGCATCCGCCTCGACGGCCGTGGCACCAAGGACATCCGTCCCATCTGGTGCGAGGTCGACTACTTGCCTGGACCACATGGATCTTCCGTCTTCACCCGAGGTGAGACGCAGAGCTTGACGACCCTCACGCTCGGCACCAAGGACGACGAGCAGCTCATCGACAACGCCTTGGTCCGCAAGACTGAAAAGTTCCTGCTCCACTACAACTTCCCGCCGTTCTCTACCGGAGAGGCCCGTCCGATTCGCGGCACGAGCCGTCGGGAAATCGGCCACGGAAACTTGGCACTCCGCGCTCTAAAGCCGATGCTGCCGCCGGTGGACGATTGTCCGTACACCATTCGATTGGTGAGTGAGATTCTCGAGTCCAACGGATCCAGCTCCATGGCCACGGTGTGCGCCGGAACCCTTGCATTGATGGACGGCGGTGTGCCGATCAAGCGTCCCGTGAGCGGCATCGCCATGGGCCTCATCACCGACAAGGAGTCAGGCAAGTACGCCGTCCTGAGTGACATCCTTGGCGACGAGGACCACCTCGGTGACATGGACTTCAAGGTGACCGGTACCTCGGAAGGCATCACCGCCTGCCAGATGGACATTAAAATCAAGGGACTCTCCTTTGAGCAACTCACCGAAGCGCTGCTTCAAGCCAAGGAGGGCCGTGCTCACATCCTCGGGGAGATGATGAAGACGATGGACCAGCCGCGCGAGGACTACAAGGACCACGCTCCCCGGATCGTGTCCTTCGAGGTCCCTGCCGAAGCCATCGGCCCGATCATCGGCCCTGGCGGAAAGATCATCAACGAGATTCAGGATACCACCGGAGCCAACGTGTCCATCGAGGATGCCGACGGCAAGGGATTGGTCGAGGTTTCCGGCGACAACAAGCAAAAGATTGACGCCGCAGTGGCCCGCATCCGCGCCATCGCTTTCCCGCCGACCGTGGAAGTCGGCGAGATCTATGAGGGGCCGGTGAAGACCGTCATGCCTTACGGTGCCTTCGTGGAGATCATCCCCGGACAGGATGGCCTCCTGCATATCTCTGAACTCGAGCACCACCGCGTCAACCAGGTTAGCGACGTCATCAACGAAGGCGACATCGTCAAGTTCAAGGTGACCGGCCGCGACCCGCGCTCTGGCAAGCTCAAGTTGAGCCGCAAGGTGCTTCTCCCGAAGCCCGAGTGAAACGAAATTGAAGAATTCACGTTGTAAGGAAGGCGGTCCTACCGACCGCCTTCCTCTCTCCGATCCACAACGCCCATGAGACAGCTAAAAATCACGAAGCAGGTCACCAACCGGGAGACCGCATCCCTCGACAAGTACCTCCAGGAAATCGGTCGTGTCGACCTGATCACCGCTGAGGAAGAAGTCGAACTTGCTCGTCGAATCAAGCAAGGAGATCAA